>JAICXU010000047.1 GCA_025934595.1 Polyangiaceae bacterium
AAGACGTCGAGCACGACGCCGAAGGAGAGCGACGCCACGCGCTCACCGGTGAGCACGTTCTTCGTGGCGTTCTTCGTGGCGCTGCTCGTCGCGGGCGGCAGCGCGCTCGCGTACATGCATTTCATCGCGCACAGATGACGCGCGGGGTGATCGGAACCGGGTGGGCGCAACAGGATTTGAACCTGTGACTTCGTCCGTGTGAAGGACGCACTCTACCGCTGAGTTATGCGCCCGGGCGGAAGCGGCCGGAGCAAAGCACGCCCGCGCGAGTTCTGCAACCTTCGCCCCGCATCGCCTGCGTTCGAAGACGCGGAGAACGGAGACCTAGTTTTGTACGTCGGTCGTGACCTCGGTCGCCGATGCCGCCGGGACGTGTCGACCGAGCGAGAGCGTGCCGAAGAAAATTCCCAAGGTCACCGCGAGGACCGCAAAGTGTCCGAGAAGCGCACCGGAGCAACCTGCGATTGCAACGGGTGCGAGCGCGGCCAAATACCAGGGAGTCAGCTTCATTTCCGGGGTGTCTCCGATGCTTCGAGCTGCGAGGACTTCATTCGAGCGCCGCGTTTTCCTGCGAAAACCGATGCTCGCCAGCCTACATGTAAGACAAGCTACGACACCTAACGGGGATGGCCAACTTCTACCGATTTTGACTAAGCCCAATCAAGCGAAAGCGACACGGGAGGGCTTCGCATCTCTCGTTCCAGGATGAGAGATGATCGTGAGGGTATCGATATGACGTCCTTTTTCCATGTCGTACCTATTTTCAGTTGAGCTGGGTCGTGGCGGGCGACCCACGAGCGTGTGGCCGGGCTTCCGCACGTGTGATCCGAAAACTCTGCCGGGGGGGCCGCATGCGATCTATCGTGGCGATCGAGCTTGGGTCATGACGACGCCTCTGCGCATGCCGTCAGCGATGAAAGAAGCTCCGAGCCGGCTGAAGCTCATTTTGGCCTTGGCCGCGGAGGCGCTTCTCTTGGGTGCGGCGATCTCGTATTCCGCGTGCACCACCGTGGATCCCGGGCCGAATTTCGTGGTGCCCGACGAGACGTTCGACCCGGACTATTTCTTTTGCCACGTCGAGCCCGAGCTCCTCTTCGCGAAGAAATGCGGGCCCGGCGATCCGGCGGCGGGAGATCCGGCGAACGGCTGCCACTTCAACTCGTCGGCGGTTTCGGGAATGGCGCTCGTCGATCACACGCCGGTGGATTGCGGCGGCGGCGATCATCCCGTCGACTCGACGCAGACCGGCGCGGGGAGCCCGGCGCAGGGTAACTTGCAGGCCGCTTCTCTCGAGATGAGCCGCGATTATCTGACGGCGCCGATCTTCGTACGTCCAACCGGCACGAACCATCCGCGTGCCGTGTATCAAAAAGACGATCCGGTCGTGCAGGTTCTCCAGACGTGGGCCTCGAAGTGAATCCGGCACGCTCGACGTTCGTCGCCGCGATCGTTGCGGGCGCGTTCGCGTTTTTCGCGCCTCGGAGCGCGCACGCGGCCGACGTCACGGACAGCGAAGACGTCGAAGCATTTGCGCGCGTGGTCGTCGACTCCGCCGATTTGCGCACGGGCCCCGGCGTTTCGTTTCGCGTGATCTACACCGCGCATCGTGGCGAGACGCTCGCGCTCGATGGACGGCCCGGCAGCGGATACTGGCTGAAGGTGATCTTGCCCGACGGCCGCAGCGCCTATGCGCTCGGCGACGAGGTCGAGCCGTTCGCGGTGGGCTCGGACGAAAAGAACGCGCCGTCACGTCCAGGTTTCTTCGCGCCGCCGCCGCTCGAAGGTGCGCATGGAGGTCTCGCGCTCATCGGCGGCGTCTTCAATGGGCCGACGACGAGCGGCGCGCGGGAGTCGATGGGCTACCTCGAAGCGCGTCCCTCCATCGTGCTCCACAAGACGCTGAGCCTCGACGGCTTCCTCGGCGACGCGCTCACGTCGAACGGCTCCGAAATTCTCTACGGCGGCGGAGCCACGGTTTATTTGCTTCCGAGCTTCGTGCTCTGCCCGTTCGTGGGAATCGGCGGCGGCGGCATCTCGATCTTCCCCAACTCGGATTCCTTCGTTTTGAAGCGCGAAGATCTTTTCGTCGCGCGCGCCGGTGGCGGCGTTCTCTTCGCGCTGCGCAGTCGCATTTTGGTTCGGCTCGAGGTGACGAACCTCACGCTCTTCAATTCCGAGTCGTACAAGAACGCGCAGACGTACGCGGGCGGGTTCGGAGTGTACTTCTGATGAGGATCTCACGACCTCTCTGGAAGACCTTGTTTTTAGCTGGATTCACGATCGCGGCGGCGACCCCGTGCACGAGCTGCGTGACGGTGCGCCCCCAGGAGCGCGCCGTGCTCGCCGATCCCACGATGCAGTTCGAGGGCGATCCGCAAGCGTCGGCGCCGCTCAATCACGCGATCGAAAATCGTGAAGGCTCCTATGGCGGCAGCGGCGTCTCGGGCGGAGGTTGCGGGTGCAACTGAAGGCTCGTCTGCGCCTCGCGAGCTCGTTGCTGCTGACGGCATCGTCGCTCGTCGTGTCGACGGAGGCGCGGGCGCAGGTCGCCGAGTTCGACACCACGCACACGGTTTATTACGAGGCGCCGTTTCGCACGAACATGTTCGTGTACAGCCCTTCGACCGATCTCAAGGTAACGCCTGTCGACGCGCTCACCGTGAACGCGGGATGGGAGGCCGACGTCGTGTCCGGTGCGAGCGTCGCAGTGAAAGCAGGGCCGGCGTACCAAGCCACGCATCCTGCTGCCGACGTCGTCACGACGGCGAGCGTGCACGATTTTCGCAACGTCGCGCACGGCGGATTCACCCTCCGCAAAGACACCGTCACGTTCGACGCGAACTACGCATACTCGACCGAGCACGATTACAAATCCCACGCGATCAGCGCCGGCGCGCAGACCGATCTCTTCGAGCACAACACGCAGCTCGCGATCAACTATGCGCGCAACTTCGACTTCGTGTGCGATCGCACGCAAGCCGCGCAAGACCCGCCCGCGCGCTACGCCGCGCTCGAAAATTCCGACGGCTGCTTCTCCTCGGGTCAAAACCCGCTGCGAAAAACCGACGACATCGCGATCGACGGTCTGCAAGGGAGCTGGTCGCAATCGTGGACGCCCACGATCGCCACGCAGCTGATTTACACGGCGCAGATCACGAACGGATTTCAAGCCGACCCGTACCGAAGCGTCATCATCGGCGAAGGCATCAAGGCGCAGGAGCACGTGCCCGAGAACCGCGCGCGAGAAGCGCTCGCGGCACGCGTGAATTTCTTTTTGCGGCCGCTGAAGGCCGCGCTGCGTATCGGCGGTCGCGTGTATTGGGATACGTGGGACGTGAAGAGCGGCACCGCCGACGCCGAGCTCGAGAAATATTTCGGCGAGCGATTTCGCGCGGAAGTGAAGGGGCGGTTCTATCACCAGAGCGGCGCGCTCTTCTGGAGCGACGACTACTCGGGCGGCAACTCGCCGCTCGGCCCGAAGGGCCAATATTGGACGGGCGATCGCGAGCTCTCGCCGTTCTCGAGCGTGCTCGTCGGTCTCGGAGCCACGTATGCCGTGACGCCCGAGAAGAGAATTCTCGGCATCATGAGCGGCTTCAAATTCTCGCTCTCGCTCGACGCGCTGCAGTTCATCTACGACGACTACACGCTCGGTGGCTCCGAGGTATCGAGCTCACGCGCCTACATCGCGAACCTCTCGCTCGCGTTCATTTTCTGAGCTGCGGAGGGCGCGCACGAGCCTGCACGCGATTCGCCGTCAACTGTCGTTGTCACGAAGGCCGTGTTTTTTGGCCATATCGTAGAGGTGCTTGCGATCCATCCGTGCCTCGCGCGCTGCCGCGCTGACGTTTCCGCCGTGCCGGCCGAGGAGCCATTTGACGTAACGAGTCTCGAACTCGGCGTCGTACTTCGCGCGCGTGTCGCGGTAGCTGGCGCCGGCTTCGAATTGGAAGAATCCATCGCCCGCGTTTCCCGAAACGGGAAAGCTGATGACGCCGACCTCGCCGGATCCGCTTCCGCGCGCCATGTAGATCGCGCGTTCGAGCACGTTGCGCAGCTCGCGGATATTTCCCGGCCAATCGTGCGCCAAAAGCGAGTCGACGGCTTCCGCGGAGAGCGTGAGGCCGCTGCCCTTCACGAACGACTCGACGAGCGGGCGAATGTCCTCGCGTCGCATGCGAAGCGGCGGAACGTTCACGGGAACGACGGCGAGCCGGAAGTAGACGTCCTCTCGGAATTTGCCGGCGGCGACCTCGCGCGCGAGATCGCGTTTCGTCGCCGCGATGACGCGCACGTCGGTGTGGATGGTCTTGTTGCCACCGACGCGACGGAACTCGCGCATCTCGAGCACGCGAAGGAGCTTCGGCTGCACGTCGAGCGGCAATTCGCCGATTTCGTCGAGAAATACCGTGCCGCCGTCGGCGAGCTCGAACGCGCCTTGCCTCGTGGCGATGGCGCCGGTGAATGCGCCTCGCTCGTGTCCGAACAGCTCGGATTCGATGAGCGAGTAACTGACGGCGCCGCAATCGACGACGACGAATGGCTTCTGCGCGCGCTTCGACGCTTGCACGATGGCGCGCGCGAGGACGTCTTTACCCGTGCCGGTTTCGCCTTCGAGCAGCACGGTGGCGTCGGTCGGCGCGATCCGCTCGAGCAGCGCGAAGATCGTGCGCATCGCCACCGAGTGACCGATCGCAGGTCCGAACGAATTTTTGTCGCTCGGCAGGACGTCGAGCCTCTGGGGCGCGGGGCGAAGGGCGATCTCGACCTCGCCGACTTTGAGCACGGTGCCCGGCGGGAACGTTCCTTCTTGGACGCGCGCACCGGAGACGCGCGTTCCGTTCGTCGAGCCGAGATCGCGGATCAAAATTCCGTCGGTGACGCGCACGAGCTCGCAGTGATGGCGCGAGACGGTGTCGTCGCCGAGCACGATGTCGTTGTCGGGCGCTTTGCCGATGCGCACTTTGTCGTTGAGCGCATGCATGGCGCCCTTCTTCGATCCCGAGAGGATCGTGACTTGGATCGCGAGCGACGATCCGGACGGCGAGAACGCGGCGCGCGTCTCGATGCGGTCGATGTCACTCCCGCTCATGGTCCAGCATCCCCCATTTCGATTTCGCGCGGAGCGGGCAGGGCGAGGTCGGCGACATCGATCGTGGTGCCGCCGCCGGCGAGCGAAATCGTTTTCGCCGTCGTCGCGCGTCCACCCATGCTCTCGATCTCGATCTCGACCACGTAGTCTCCATCGGCGGCGTGAATCTTCTGTTCGATGACCCGCGGCGCGCCATTTTCGTACCGGAAGGTGACCTCTCCGGTCCAGTCCTCGATGTTCGCATCTCGCGGGCGCGGAATGCCCCCTTTTATTTCATCGCCGGTTGCCGACTCCCAGCGAATCGTGAGCGCGGCCACGCGCGGCGCCAAGTTACCGAGCTCGACGCGAATCGTCTGATCTCGCGGAATTTTCGGCAAAAAGCTCGCGGCCGCGACGGCGAGGGCGGCCACCAACAAAATCCGCGGCCATTTCGTCCCGAAAAATCGGCTCAATGCCCGCGCGACGCTCGGATGCGAGCCACGAGACCCCCGACCACGCGATCGGAGAAATCGAATTTCGGCATCAGATTTTTTCCGTTCTTGATGGCGTTCGCCATTTCTTCGTCGGACGCCTTCGCTTGGAAATCGGCGTTCGTGAGATCGGGGGCGTGCACGAGAGCGCCGTTCGGGCCGTCGCCATGGCCGATCGTGCCGTGACAAGGAGAGCAGTTTTGCCGCCACGTGAGCTCGACGAGCTCTGCGAGATCGTTCTCCGGGCTCGAGCTTCCCTTCGCTGCCCCCGACGCCACCGGCGCTTGACCCTGCTGCGCGCGCGCGTTTTCTTCGGCGCGATCGTGATCGGCCGGCGTCCATTCGCGGAGGTCGTCCGGCGTGGGCGCACGATCGCACCCGAACGCGAGCCCAGACGTGGACAGGAAGGCGAGAGCTCCAAAAAGCCGCGCGAGGCGAGGCATCGCGGCGACGTTACTCGTGAGAAGCCTTATTTTCCATGGGATTTGTGCGCTTGCCGCGGACAGTTTCGGACGCTACGTTCCTCTGTAGGCGTGGACCGCATGTCGGCCGCGACCCGGAGGAAAATGTACGGCAACGGAAACGCACCCGGCACCCCGGGTGGCATCTTGGGCGCCCAGGCGCGGAAGGTCACCGTCCCCGAGCTTCGCAATCGCAAGAGCGAGGGCAAGCGCATCTCGATGGTGACGGCGTACGACGTCACGATGGCCCGCCTCGCCGACGCGGCCGGAATCGACACCGTGCTCGTCGGTGACTCGCTCGGCATGGTCGTGCAGGGTCTCCAAAACACGATCCCGGTGACGCTCGAAGAGATCGGCTACCACGCACGCGCGGTCGCTCGCGGGCTCACGCGCGCGCATCTCGTCGGCGACATGCCGTTCATGAGCTACCAAGTCTCGCCGCAACAAGCGGTCGAGAGCGCCGGCAAGCTCATGAAAGACGGAGCCGTCGAGAGCGTGAAGCTCGAAGGCGGCGAAGATTTCGCGGAGCACGTGCGCCGCATCGTTCGTGCAGGAATTCCGGTCGTCGGACACGTCGGTCTCTTGCCGCAAAGCGTGCACGCGCTCGGCGGATTCAAAGTGCAAGGTCGCGGCGCCGAGGCCGATCGAATCGTGCGCGACGCGATCGCGATCGAAGAAGCCGGCGCGTTCATGATCGTGCTCGAAGCGATCCCGCCCGACGTGGCGGCGCGAATCACGGCCGCCGTCTCCGTTCCCACCATCGGCATCGGCGCCGGTCCGGAATGCGACGGACAGGTGCTCGTCTGCACCGACCTCCTCGGCCTCGCGTCGTCGCGCACGCCGGGATTCAAGGCTCCGAAATTCGCAAAGCGCTACGCGGAGCTCGGTGACGAAGCGATCGCTGCATTTCGCCGCTACGTCGAAGAAGTGCAAACCGGCGCATTTCCTGCGCCCGAGCACACGTACAAAGCCAACACCCCACCCAAGGTCCCTGCGCCGGCCGAGAGCGGAGAGCGCGTGAGCGACTTCGACGCGCCCCTCGCGCTCGATCTCTGGAACTGAGCTCCGTCGAGCTCGCGGCAGGTCCCCGCGAGCTATCGCGCGAGGTTGATGTCGTTCGGCGCGTGCGTCGTCGCGGTCGCCGTGACGGGAGCCGCGGCCGTCTTCGCCGTTTTTCCGGTCCAAGCCGGATGCGCGGTCGCGGCTTGCGGGGTCGGCGTCGCCTCGAGCAAAAGCTCGCGCGGACCGTGCTCGACTGCCGCGGCGTGGGCCGCCCCGCCTCCGTCGAGCGTCGCATCGATCGTGATGGCGCCCGACCACGGGGCGAGGGTGATGTTCGCGCGCTTTCCCGTGATGTCGATTTTGTGGATGCCCGGCGCACGCACGCTCAAGATCGGTTTCTCCGCAAGGAGCACGAGGTCCACGTCGGCGACCGCGGCCGATGCGCTTGCCGTCTGCGATGCCGTTGACGGAGTCGAGGTCGCTGCGCCCGGGTGATTTCGCGAGCGAACGAACAGCGTGACGATCACGAAGGATGCGATGCCCGCGGCGCCGAAGAGCGCGAGGAGCCACGCGGGCGGACCGGATCGCCGTTGCCGCGAAAGCGGAGTCGCACCTCCCGTCGCCGCGTCCGCGAATCCGCGCGGGCTCGACGTGCTCGGATCCGGAATGGGCGGATGCGAAACGAAGCGTTCGGACACGGTGCCGCCCAGCGTCGGAACGAGCGGCTCTTTTTCCGACACGAGCGAGCGGAGCGACTGGCGCTGTTTGTCGAGCGCGCGACCTTGATAAAATTCGACCTCCGCGATCACGTCGCGCCGCGATGCGAGGACGGCCGCCCGCTCGAGATCCTCCAGAAAATCGGCGGCAGTCGCGTAACGCTTGTCGACGTCGCGCTCGAGCGCCTTCGCGACGACGATGTCGAGCGACGGCGGAACGTCCGGCGCTCGCGACGACGCCGGAGGAATCTCCATGTCGGTGATGTGCTTCAAAATCTCGAGCTGGCTGTCGCCTTGGAACAAGCGATCGCCGATGAGCGCTTCGTAAAGCACCACGCCGGCTGCGAAGATGTCCGTGCGCCGATCCACGGGTTTGCCCGAGGCTTGCTCCGGCGACATGTACGCGTACTTGCCTTTGAGGCTGCCCGTCGCCGTATGCGTCGCTCGCTCGGCCGCTTTTGCGATTCCGAAATCGATGAGGCGCGCGATGCCGTCGGCGCCGACCAAAATATTTTGCGGCGACACGTCGCGATGCACGAGCTCGAGCTTGTTCCCGCGCATGTCCACGGCTTCGTGCGCGGCGTGCAGACCCGACAGCGTGTCGGCGAGAATTCGCGCGACGACCGGCGGCGAAAGACGCTTCACGGTCCCGTGCGGATTCGGCTCGTCGTTGCGGCTCGACACGAAGCGAAGTCTCGAGAGCGTGACGGCGTCGATGTAATCCATGACGAGAAAGAGCTCGCCGCCTTCTTCGACGACGTTCGTCACCGGTACGACGTTGGGGTGATGGATCTTCGACGCCATGCGCGCTTCGTCGAGAAACATCGTCGTGAACTCTTCGTCCTTCAGCAGGTGCCGATGCACTCGCTTGATGACGACGAGACGCTCGAATCCCGCCGCGCCGATCTGCCGAGCGACATACACCGTGGCCATGCCCCCCGCGGCCAGCTCTTGGAGCAGCTCGTAATTACCGAGCCGCATGCGTACGGAGGGGGTCTCGTTCACGGGAGCTATCCGACTTAAACAAACCGCCTTTCGCGTGCGCACGCAAGTCGCTCGCCGCGCATACATGTAGTTCGACCATCTAGTTTCGACCATGTAGCTCGAGACCGGCTCGCGCTCCGATCACGCCACGCTGCGCGAGCGTTTCCGTTTCGTAAAAAAAGCCTGTAATGAGGTGACTCGTGATGCGCGCGATCTTGCGGGCGGTCTTCGCGGTGTGGATGGTGCTGCTCGTCGCGCGTCCGGCGTTTGCGGACGATCTCGCCGACGAGGCCGAGCTCCAATTCCAGCTCGGCGCCGATCGCTACAAAGCGGGCGATTTTCGCGGCGCGCTCGAGCACTTTCTCGCGTCGAATCGGCTCGTTCCGAACCGCAACGTCATCTTCAACATCGCGCGCGCGTACGAGCAGCTGCACGAGATGCCGAACTCCTATCGCTACTACACGACCGCGCTCGACGAAGAGACGAACCCCGCCGCGAAGAAAAAGATCGCGGACGCGATGGCGCGGATCGCACCTCAAGTCGCGATCCTCGACATCCAAACGACCCCGCCCGAAGCCACCGTCTACATCGACCGAAAAGATCTCGGCTCGCGCGGAGACTCTCCGCGCGCGCTCGGTCTGGCGCCAGGCAGCTACAAAGTGATCGTCGCGAAGGACGGCTACGAGGAGGCGAGCGCAGGGCCCATCAAGGTGAGAGCGGGATCGCGCACGCCGATCTTTCTGTCGCTGCGCGCGATCGTGAGCCCGGTGAAGGTCGAAGGCGAGGCCCACGCGACGGTCCACGTCGATCGCGAGGACGCGCAGCTCGCATGCACGATTCCGTGTACTCTACAAATACCACCCGGACGCCACACGCTCTACGCGAAAAAAGAAGGCTTCAACGCGTCCGAGACGCTCGTCGACGTCGTCCGCGATCATCCGCAGACCGTGAACGTGCGCATGACGCCTCTCACGGGAAATCTCGTCGTGAGCGCCGACGTCCGCGACGCGCTCGTTTCGGTGGACGGGAAGGCGACGGGCTTCACGCCGGTGGTGCTCACGGTTCCCGTCGGCGTGCATCGCGTGCAGATCTCGCAAGAAGGCTTTCGCGCATTCGAGCAAACGGTGACGGTCGGAAAAAATGCGCAAGCTCGCGTCGAAGCGCAGCTTCTGCAAGTCGAAGAGGTCAACGCCGCATCGCGCGTCACCGAGTCGGTCGACGACGCACCGAGCTCGGTGTCGATCATCACGCGCGAGGAGCTCCGCGCGATGGCGTATCCGACGATCGAAGAAGCGATTCGCGGAATTCGCGGCGTCTACATCACCGACGATTTTGCGTACGGAAACGCTGGATTTCGCGGATTTTCGCGGCCCGGCGACTACGGCAACCGCGTGCTCGTCCTGATCGACGGCCAGCCCACGAACGACGACTACGTCGGCTCTTCGTACATCGGCTACGACGCGCGCGTCGATATCGACGACATCGACCGCATCGAGGTGATTCGCGGCCCGGGATCGGTGCTGTACGGCACCGGCGCGTTCTTCGGCGTCATCAACTTGGTCACGCGAAGTCGCACCGCGCCTACGCACGGCGAAGCGGCGATTTCGGCGGGCGGTCCCAACGTCACACGGGGACGCGCGACCGCCCAAGTGAGGCTCGGACCCGAGAGCGGATTTTGGGCGTCGGCCGCGGCCGCGCACGCGATCGGCAACGACTACACGTTCCCCGAGCACGCC
>JAICXU010000017.1 GCA_025934595.1 Polyangiaceae bacterium
AAATGTGCGCGTGGGACGAACGCACGACGTATTCGATCGCCAAGCATTCTTCCGAATGGACGATCGAGCCGCACGTGAAGCCCGAATGGAAAAAATATTTCGAATCGTCGGGCTCGTATTCGCTCGAATCGAAAGGGAACGGAACGACGCGACGTGTGGTGACCGGCCGGCTGGAGCTCAAAGTGCCGCGTCCCATTCGTGACGTCGCCGAGCGCATGATCGTGAACGAAGTGAAAAAGACGTTCGAAGCCGAAGCCGAAACGCTGCGCGACTTGGCGACGCTCTCATGAACACTACCCAAGACGCACGACAAGCCTGCGCGCTACGCGTGAGAGCTTTGGCGGCGGGGCTCGGAATCTTCGGATCTGCCTTGTTTTTGGCCGGATCCGCGATCGCCGGTGAGCCGATGCCCACGCGCGCCGAGCACATCGCGACGCCCGGAAAAAATCCCGCGAGCGAGGACGGCTCCGACAACATCGTCTTGAACCCGGCGAGCATGGGCTATCAGCCCGCGCCCGAATTGCGATGGACCGGTGTCGGCTGCAGCGACGCGCCGAAGAAAGTCGGCTGCGGTCACTCGTTCGAGATCGCGACGCCGCTCGTCTTCGGTCTCGGCACCGGCCTCCGCATGGATTACGTGCAGACGCCGTGGACGGCAGGGTTTCCCTACAACGGCTACGACTACGTGTGGCTCACGTGGGCGCTCGGCTGGAAGCTCTCCGACATGTTCGCCGTCGGCGTGAGCCTCGAGCGTTCGTATTCGGTCGACACGTATCTCGACGGTCTCTTCGGCATCTCCGCAGGTCTCACGTTCCGCCCGAACACGCATTTCGCGTTCGCGGCGATCGCGCACGACTTCAACGGACCTTCGACGCAAGGCTTGCCGCCGAACGGCTTGCCGGTGCTCGATCAGAGCTACGACTTCGCGGGCGCGTTCCGTCCGACGGGACGCCGCGGTCTCGAGATCGGGCTCGACATGCAATACCTGCAAGGCTCCGATCAATTCATTCCGCGCGGCACACTGCAGCTCGACATTCCCGGCGTCGGTCGCGCGCGCGGTGATCTCGCCGCCGCGCACGTGCCGAACGACTCGCGTCGCGGCGTCGTCGGCACGGTGGGCCTCGAGGTCTATCTCGATTCGTTCTCCGCGGGCGGCGGCCTCATGTTCGGCAATGGCCTCGGCGACTCGACCAGCGTCGGCGAATACGGAACGGCGGCAATTTCCGGCTATTTCAACTCCGGCGTGCCCTTGCCGAAGAAGGCGGTCTCGATCCGCATCGAAGACACGCCCGACGCGCGCGGTCACATCGAGCTGCTCCACAAGCTTTGGTATTTGGCCGACGACTCGCGCTACTCCGCCGTCGCGCTCGTCATGCGCACCGAGCCCGCGAGCTCGTTCGCGCACGCCGAAGAATTGGCCGACGCGATCCGCGTCTTGAAATCGCGCGGCAAAAAAGTTCTCTGCAGCCTCGAAGACAACGGCGCGAAGGCGCTCTACGTCTGCGCGAACGCCGATCGCATCGTCGTGAATCCCGCCGGCGGAATTCGCTACGCGGGCCTTCGCACGCAATACTTGTATTTTGCAGGTTTGCTCTCGAAGCTCGGCATCAAGGCCGACATCGTGCGCATCTCGGATCACAAGAGCGCGCCCGAAGAGTTCACGAACGAGCACGCGAGCGACGTGGCCCGCGCCGATCACGAAGACACGCTCCGCGAATACGAAGCCGTCTTCACGAAGAACCTCGCCAACGGTCGACACATGTCCGAAGAGCACGTGCGCGCGATCACGAAGAACGGTCCGTTCGTCGCGAGCGAAGCCAGGTCGGCGGGGCTCGTCGACGGCTACGCATTCGACGACGAGCTCGACGGCGTGATGAGCGAAATGCTCGGCCACGACGTGAAGCTGCACAAGTTCGAAGACGAGCCCACGTGGCAACCCGACACGTTCGGAGTCCGTGGGAAAATAGGGCTATTGCTGGTCGAGGGCGACATGATCGACGGTCGCTCGCAGCACATTCCGCTCATCGACGAGCGCCTCGTCGGCTCGTATTCCATGGCCGAAAAAATCAAGGAGATGCGCGAGGACCCGCTCATTCGCGCCGTCGTTCTCCGCATCGAGAGCCCGGGCGGTTCTTCGATGGCGGCGGACGTGATGTGGCGCGAGCTCGAGCTCCTCGCGAAGAAGAAACCGCTCATCGTGAGCATGGGCACCGTCGCGGCGAGCGGCGGCTACTACATCGCGTCACCGGCGAAGACGATCTTCGCCGAGCCGCTCACGATCACGGGCAGCATCGGAATTTTTTACGGCAAGGCCGACGTATCGGGCCTTCTCCAAAAGATCGGCGTGAACGTCGAGACGTACAAGACCGCGCCGCGCGCCGACGCCGAGTCTTTCTTCCGCCCCTTCACGGACGAAGAGCGCGTCGCGCTCGGCGTGAAGATTCATCAGTTCTACGACGTGTTTCTCGATCGGGTTTCGCGCGGCCGCCACATGACGAAAGCCGAGGTCGATGCCGTCGGCGAAGGTCGCGTGTGGACGGGACAAGAGGCGCTCGATCACAAATTGGTCGATAAAATGGGCGGATTGCGCGAAGCGCTCGCCGAAGCGCGACGCGTTTCGGGTTTGCCGTACGACGCGCCGATCGATCTCCAACCGCCGCCGGAAAAGACGCTGATCGAAAAAGCGATCCAGGTCGTGGCCGGAAAAGACGCCGCGGCGGCGACGATCGAATCGCTCCCGATTCAAGTGCGAGAGCTCGCGCGCGAGCTCGCTCCGATGACGCTGCTCACGGGCGACGTGCCGATGGCGCGGCTCGAGTGGGTGAGCGCCGACGAAAGATAGACGAACCGCCGAAGCAGGACGAACCGCCAACGCGCAGAGGCAAGGCGAACCGCCAAGGCGCCGAGAACGCCAGTAGAAGATTTGGATTTTTGACCTGGGATCCGATTTTTGCTCTTTGATCCCTTTGATCCTTGGCGGTCTCTGCGCCTTGGCGGCTCACATTCAGAAGCCCAAGATCTTCACGATGAGGCGCTTATTTCGCCGCCCGTCGAACTCCGCGTAAAAAACCTCCTGCCACGGTCCGAGGTCGAGCTCGCCTTTCGTGATCGGCAGCGTCACCTCGTGGTGAATGAGCAGTGACTTGAGGTGCGCGTCGCCGTTGTCCTCGCCGGTGCGATGATGCTCGTAGTCCGGACCTTGCGGCGCGAGCTCTTGCAGCCACTTCCAGATGTCGCGATGCAGACCTGATTCGTTGTCGTTCACGAACACGCCGGCCGTGATGTGCATCGCTGACACGAGCATCAGCCCTTCGTTGATGCCGCTTTTCGCGAGAAACTCGCGGAGCTTCGGCGTGAGGTGCACCAGAGCCTTTCGCTCCTTCGTGTTCATCGTCATGTATTCGGTGTGGGCTCGCATCGGGGGGGAATTGTACTAGTCTTGGGGCCTTCTTATGACCGCCTCGTACTCTTCTGGACGCGCGACAAGCCTGCGCGCTCGATTCGAATGGGCCATCCGCGGCGCGGAAAAAATCGCGTCCCATGCTGCACGCTCCGCATGGCCTCTCGTCCAACGGGTCAACAAAGCGATCGAGCGCCCCGCGATCCAACCGAAGTGGGCGCCCGCGCCGCTCTTGAAACGCAAAGAGCGCAGCATGCCGCAGCTCGGATGGCCGCGTGAAACCGACTCGCTCTGCCCGCTCTGCGTGCGCGAGGTGCGCGCGCAAATCTTGAGCGGCGAAAAAGACATTCGCACGCTCATCGACGGAAAGCCCGGCGAGATCAAAGCGAAGATCCTCGAAAAAGACGGCTCCGTCGTCATGCAGAAGACGTGTGACAAGCACGGCGCCTTCGAAGACGTGATGGCCATGGATCCCGCTTTTTTGAAGCGGATCGAAGACCTCTATCCCGGCCGCGACTATCTCGCGCCACTCAGCGCGCTCCGCGATCACGGGACGTCGAGCGTGAAGTACGGACGCGGCAGCGTGCTCACCGTCGACCTCACGAATCGCTGCAACATGATGTGCGATCCGTGCTTCATGGACGCGAACCAAGTCGGCTACGTGCACGAACTCGAGTGGGACGAGGTGCAAAAAATCCTCGACGACTCGCTCACCATCCAGCCGCGTCGTCAGATGAGCGTGCAGTTCTCCGGCGGCGAGCCCACGCTCTCTCCTCATTTCCTGCGCGCGATCCGCTACTCGAAAGACGTCGGATATTTTTGCGTACAGTGCGCCACGAACGGCATCAAGTTCGCGCAAGATCGCGATTTTTGCCGCGCCGCGAAGGACGCGGGGCTTCGACTCGCTTACTTGCAGTTCGACGGCGTCACGAACGAATCGAACTCACATCGCAAAGTCGGCAACCTGTTCGACGTGAAGCTGCGCGCGATCGAAAACCTCCACGCCGTCGGCATCGACGTCGTGCTCGTCGTCACCGTCGTCAACGGCGTGAACAACGATCAGGTCGGGCCGATCGTGAAGTTCGCGATCGACAACGCCGACAAGGTCACGGTCGTCAGCTTCCAGCCGGTCTCCTTCACGGGTCGCGACGAGGAAGTGGACGACGAAACCCGCAGAAAACAGCGGTATACGCTCTCGCACCTCGCGCACGACATCAAAGCGCAGACCGGACAGACCGAGCCTCTCCGCGATTGGTTTCCGCTCTCCGCGATGGGCCCCTTTTCGGATCTCACCGACACCTTGATGGGCGAGCGCGCCGATTGGGGATCGATGAAATGCGGATGCCATCCGAATTGCGGCATCGGCACCGTGCTCTTCGTGAACAAAAAGACGAAGGAGATGGTGCCGCTCAACGCGTTCCTCGATCTCGAAGGCTTGCTCCACGACGTCGGCGACATCACCGATGCCGCCCAGGGTCGCGCCGTGACGCTCGCCGAGCTCACGCTGGCGCTCTTCAAGAATTTCGACGGATCGAAGGCGCCGAAAGGCTTCACGTTCTACCACCTCGTGAAACAGTTCTTGAGCCAGACGGGCGCGCGCGGAAAAGAGATCGGCGAGCACGCGAGCGACGCGCACGAGTTCGAGTGGCGCGCGCTCTTCGTCGCGGGCATGTGGTTCCAAGATCTCTTCAACTACGATTTTCGCCGCACCGAAATGTGCATCATTCCGTACGGCACGCAGATGGGCGAGATCAGCTTCTGCGCGTACAACACGGGCGTCGGCTGGCGGAACATCATCGAGAAAATGAAAGCGAACGCGACCGTCGCAGAATGGAATCGCACCCGCGGCCGGCATCCGGTGTATGCGAAAAATCAGGACCTGCCGCTGCCCGATCCTCTCGGCACGATCGTGCTCGCATCCGATGAAGACCGCGCGAAGCGAGTGCGCCTGCCGCTTGTCACGTGAGGCCATGTCGTGAGCGAACCGGCCGCGCCTTCGCGTGAGTCGGAGCTTCGCGCAGCGAGATTTCGCGCGCTCGGGATCCTCGCGATCACGGCGGGGCTTTCCGTGAGCGGATATCTCTGGTTTCGCTCGTCGTATGGAATTCCCGGCGCGTGCAAGTCGTCGGCCGATTGCGACGGCCTCGGCGCCGAATGTTTGCATGCACCGACAGGTGCATACTGCACGCATTCATGCAATCGCGATGCGGACTGCGATCCCGGCACGCATTGCGAGATTCCGCCGTGGGAAAACGGCGCGACGCGCGCGCTCTGCATTCATGATTCGAATGAGGTCGGCAAGTGAGCGCGCGGCGACGACGCGCTACTTGAAGATCTGCATCACGTTCTTCAAGAGATCGAGCGCTTCGGCGCGCGGACGCTGGAATGCGTTGCGGCCCATGATCGATCCGAACGCGCCGCCGGCCGCGAGCTCTTTCACCTGAGCGAGGAGCTCGGGCGTTCCCTTGGCCTCGCCGCCCGAGAAGATCACGATTCGTTTTCCATTGAATGCGCTCTGCACGCAATGGCGGACGCGCTCCGACAGGGTTTTCACGGGGATTTGGTACTTCTCGTAGACCTTCTTCGCCTCGGCCTGCTCGATGTGATCGGTAGGCGGCTTGATCTTGATGACGTGGGCGCCGAGCTGCGAAACGATCTGCGCCGCATAGGCCGTGACGTCGATCGCGGTCTCACCTTCTTTCGAGAGGCCCGCGCCGCGCGGATAGGCCCACACGATCGTAGGTAGGCCGGCTTCTTTCGCTTCGAGAATGAGCTCGCGCAAATCCTCGTACATTTGATTTCGCAGACCCGAGCCCGGGTAGATCGTGTAGCCGATCGCCGTGCAACCAAGGCGGAGCGCGTCGGTGACCGATCCCGTGACGGCGCTGCAAGGCTGCTCGACCTTCGCGAGAGTGTCGGAGTTATTGAGCTTCAGGATCAGCGGGATTTGTCCCGCGAAACGATCCGCCGCTTGCTCCAAAAATCCGAGCGGCGCCGCATACGCGTTGCAACCTGCGTCGATCGCGAGCTGGAAGTGATAGTCGGGATCGTAGGCGGGCGGGTTCGGCGCGAACGATCGCGCGGGGCCGTGCTCGAAGCCTTGGTCGACCGGAAGAATGACCATCTTTCCGGTGCCAGCGAGCGTGCCGTGATTGAGCATCCGCGCGAGATTCGTTTTGACGCCCGGGTTGTCCGACCCGTACCACGACAAGATTTCTCGAACGCGATTTTGCTCGGGCATGATGTGCTCTCCTAGACACGCAGGACGCGCGCAGGACTGCGCGCTATTCGGGAGAGCGAGCGTACCATTTCGGACGCCGATCAAGCGCCGGATCGAAGCGATGACGCGACGCGAAGCACGAACCAAATCGCACCGGCGGCCGTGACGGCGAGGCTTAGCCCTTTCACGCCTTTGTCGCGAAATACCGCGCTTTTTCGCGCAAAATGCAGAACCGGCAAGAGCACGGCGAGGACAGCGAGCTGGCCGACCTCGACCCCGAGATTGAACGCGAAGAGCGCCACCGGCACTTGCGCGCGAGGAAGCGCGATTTCTTGCAGCGCGGCCGCGAATCCGAATCCGTGGATCAGGCCGAACGGAAACGTGATCTTCCAGCGATGCTCCGCGTTCTTCACGAAAAAATTCTCGACGCCCACATACGCGATCGAGAGCGCGATCGCAGGCTCGATGATGGACGATGGCGGCTCGACGACGTGCGTGGCGGCGAGCCCGAGCGTGATCGAATGCGCGATCGTGAACGCCGTGACGAGCGCGATGAGCGCGCGCTTGCGACCGCCGACGAGGACGAGGCCGAACAAAAACGCGAGATGATCGTAGCCGGTCAAGATGTGAAGGATGCCCATCTTGAAGAGGGGGACGAAGGTGGACGTCGAGGTCGACGTGGAGGTCGACGTGGAGGTCGAATTCGACATGGAGGTCGAGGTCGATGCGGAGCCTGCTTCGACGTCGAGATCGATGGCCGGGCTCGCTGGAACGGCCACGCGCTCTTCGATGACGCCGCTCGCCGAAATTTCTGCGATGTGACGATGCGTGAACGAGAAGCGATCGAGAAATCCGGGCACGATCGTCAGGTGTCTTGGCGGATGCGGACACGTGTATTTTACGACGATCAAGAGGCCGTCGGCCGACTCGATGCGCGCGTCGTCGAGCTCGGGAGAACATGGATCACCGTCCGCTTTGATCACGAGCGGCTTCACGAGCGCGGCGTCGAGCTCCGCCTTGTGCGCATCGATTTCCGCCATCGAAATGTGGCCGTCGTGATCCGAGTCGAGCGACGAAATCGACGACGCGAGCTCGCTGTTCGTGAACACGACGTGCGCGTCGATCACGTTTCCCGCGACCGCGTATTCGCCGCGCGACAAGCCCGCTTGATGCGCGGATGCCGGACGCGCGACCGCAAGGATCGTCAGAACGAGAACGAACGCGAGCGCGAGTGCGCGGTTCACTTAAGGAGCGCCGGCATCGATCCCGCACTTCGCGGCGACCGGAGCGAAGTTCGCACGAAACGCAGGTGATGTGTACTTGAGGAGCGCGCCTTCGTGCGCGGCGAGGCACGTTGCATCATGAGCGTCGTTCGCGAGCGCCGCCGTCATGAGGAGCTCGACCGACGGCTCGGTCTTTCGATTCTCGACGTTCATCTTCGCGAGAGAGAGCGCGAGCTTCACGTCACCCTGCGGCCCCAAATAGAAGGACGCTGCGTGATCGGCGAAGGCTTCCGGATATTTTTTCAAGAGCTCGTCGTAGCGCGCTTTTGCGCGCGTGCGCATCGCGGTCGCTTCGTCGGTTTTTCCCGTGCGGCGAAGCGCGTCGGCCATCGCCGCGAGCACGTCGGGATCGTCGGTGGTGTCGACGAGAGGCGTGAGAATTTCGAGCGCGCGCTCCGGCGTCTCGAGCGCGGCGAGATGAACTGCGGCATGCGTGTATGAAGGCAGCACCTGGACGGCTTCGGCGAAGACGTGCTTGGCTTCATCGCGCTCGCCGCGCCGTTCGAGAAGCGACGCATGCTGGAAATCCATCCAGCCCACGAAGAACGGCGATACGTCGCGATACTTCGCGCGCGCGTCCGCGAAGAGCTTCTCGGATTCGTCGATCTTCTGCATCTCGCCCGCGAGCTCGGCGTGCGACACGATCGCTGCGGGCAAATCGAGCGACGTATCGTGATCGGTGCGAATCTTCAGCGCGTCGTCGTACTGGCCGGTCGCCTGGAAAATCGACGCGCGTGCCTGTTTCACTTTGTCGAGCGGCGCGCCGAGGTGCTCCGCATTTTTGAGCTCGCCGAGCGCGAGCGCGAATTTGTGAATCGCCGACAGCGCATTCGCGCGCGTGAGGTGCACTTGCGGATCGCTCACGTGGTCTTTCATCGCCGCGATCGTGAGCTGATCGATTGTCTCCAAATCGCTCAATTTTCCCGCGAATTGCGATCGCGCCATCAGCGAATCGACGAGGCGCGTGAGTGACTCGGACGTGGGCGTCTTGGCGTACGCGGCCTGTCTGTCCGCGATGTCCATGTTGAGATTGTTGTACGCAATCTTCGCCGACGTCGTGTGCGGCGACAGACCTGCGTCGGCGGCGGCGACCGATGCCGACGCGCTCGCCGATGAAGCCGGCGCGGGCGAGTCTTTGTGAGAGCACGCCGCAGCCAAAATCGCGAGGCACGAAATCGCGGAAACCTGACGCAGTTTCGGAAAGGGTACGAACAAAAAAGCACGAGCGAGTCGCCCGTATCGTCGACTCGCCCGCGCCATGTGGGTGCTCTTTCTTACTTGTCGCTGCTCAGTGAGGAGCAGCGAGATACGGGAAGGTGGTGGACGCCGGCGATGACGGTGCATCGACTCCGTCGCTTACGCCGGAGATTTGTCCGGCGGCGACCACGGAGTAGATGGTGTTGATGACGTCGTCGTTGGGACGGCGACCTCCGCAGTCGTTATTCGGCAAGACCGCGAGCGCGTTCGCTTCGACAGCCAAGAATGCGGCGCACGTCGCGCCTGCAGTGTTGACGTAAAGACGATCGTCGGCGAGCGCACCGGCAAGCGTGGAGTAACCGCCTGACCCGCTGCCGTACCCCAGCTGACTCCCGCAACCGTCTCCGGGAGCGGTAGTGGTGCTGAGCGAGTCGAGCACGGCGAGGTTCGCTTCGAATTGAGGAGCATACGCAGCCGGCCAGCCGGCGACGCCTTGATCCTGGTTGTACGCATCCTTCGCCGCGCCCTTGGTGGCCGCGTTGATGTCGAAAGAGTGGTTGAGAGCGGTGTTGACCGTAGGTCGACCCTCGCGATCGATTTCCGCTCCGAGCGTGGGCGGTGCGTTCGGATTGCCGCTGTCGGCTTTGCTCGAGTCACCGCCCCCGCCGGAATCCGTGGGCGTGCCGGAGTCGGTGCCCTGCTCCCCCGTCGAGTCGTCGCCACTGCAACCCATCAGCGAGAAGACGCCGATGGATGCGATGGCCGCCAATGTCGTGAACAAGAGATGTGTTTTTTTCATGGCGATCTCCCTCACGGCTTCTTGTTGGTGCTGCCCCAAACCGCCATAATCGGGCCACCCTTGTTTACCAAGGATTTGTCGACTGAGACGACGAGAGCAAGCGAGTTAGCTGCAGCAAACGCGTTCTGCGCAGGACCACCGGCGCACGTTGCAATAGAGGCGTCGTTGGGAT
Organism: Polyangiaceae bacterium; assembly: GCA_025934595.1. Classification (GTDB taxonomy): domain Bacteria; phylum Myxococcota_A; class Polyangia; order Polyangiales; family Polyangiaceae; genus JAICXU01. The sequence goes on from JAICXU010000017.1 coordinate 10,072, forward strand.
CCGTCGAGAGGTAATTGCGGAGGCATGACGCGGTAGTCGGCAGGATCTGCGGGCAACCAGCGTCGTTCGTCGCGAGCTCCGGGTCACCGGCCTCTTCGGCATTATCGACCGTGGCGACCGCTTTCTTGAAGCCGTCGAGATTGAAGAAAAAGGGATCGGCGCGGAGGCCAGCATAGACCTTGACCTTGCCGTCGGCGCTTGCGAGACCGGTCGTCGCGCTCGCGTCGCCGGTGACGTATTCGTCGTTGCCCACCCAGAGCTGGATTTTGCCATCGGTTCCGAACTCGGCGATGATGTTCTCGTCCGTCGAGGTCGATCCGTACGCGCTACCGCTCTGCGTATGAAACACGTATTGGACCTGATCCGAGAATGCCGCGCCGGCCGGCGCAATCGGATACACGGTCATCGCAAAGACCGCGTTGCTGCCGTCGGTCCACGAAAACACATCTGCAAGATCCGCCGTCGGATCCGCCGTCGTGGCCGGCGCATCCAAGTGGTCCGCTGAGCGCGCCAATTTCGTCGCGCCCAGCGTGGCGGCGAGAGCTACGCCTGCAAGCGTGCCTCCCCAAAGCCATAGTTTCTTTCGCATGCAGTTCTCCTAGGAAAGTTGAACCGCGAGGGATTTCCTCGCCGAACCAGACTACGCGTCTGGGGCACCCGCGGTTGCATAAAAAGGAGACTCAAGTATGCGAAATTCCAGCGGCCTGATGACACGAAATTATAAATTCGTACCACGGGAAGCGGCAGTGATTTCATAAAGGTAGGATGCGTGGGGCATGAAAGACCAGCTCGTCCGATTCGGCGTGGCCATGGAAAGCTCGCTCGTGAAGGCGCTCGATGCGGTCGCGGAGGAACGCGGCGTCACGCGCTCGGAGATCTTGCGCGATCTCGCGCGCGCCGAGATCGCGAAGACACGCGTCGAACGTGGCGCACCCGCGGCTGGCGCGCTCACGCTCGTCTATGACCATCACGTGCGCGAGCTCACCGAGCACCTCACCGAAGAGCAACACAAGCTCGGCGAGCGCGTGCGCGCGACGATGCACGTTCATCTCGACGCGAATCATTGTCTCGAGGTCGTCGTCTTGCGCGGAAGGTCCGACGAGCTGCAGAAGGCCGCCGAACGATTGCTCGCCACGCGCGGCGTCGAGCAAGGCGGCCTGCAGCTGGTCGCCGAGAAGCCAGGCACACACACGCACTCGTACACGCATGCCCACGACGACGCGCACCATCCTCATCGCGATCCCACCCATGGCCCCGCGCATTCGCACGATCGCAGTCGCGACCACGCCCCTGCGCACGGGCACGCTCCCTCGCATACGTACGCGCACGCGCACGCGACGAAGAAGAGACGCTGACCGGTTTCCGCTTTCGAGCCGGTCGCCGACGCGGATCTAGGCCTTCGCGTTGCGCGCCGCGAGCGTCGAGTGCCGATGACCGTACCCGAGATAGATCACGAGCCCGACGATGAGCCACGCGAAGAACCGCATCCACGACGAGGGCGGCAGGTAATAGATGAGGAAGACGCACGACGCGAGACCGAGGCCGGGGATCACCCACGTTCCGAGCGGCACGCGGAACGGACGCTCGCGATTCGGCTCGCGCACGCGCAAAATCATGATGCCGATGCACACCAAGATGAACGCGAAGAGCGTCCCGATGTTCGTGAGGTCGACCATCTCGTCGATGTTCGCGACGCCCGACGCGACGCACACGAGCACGCCGGTGAGGATGGTGGCGATGTGCGGCGTTCCGAATTTCGGATGCACCTTCGCGAACGCGGGCGGAAGAAATCCGTCACGTGCCATCGCGAAGAGGATGCGCGGCTGACCGAGCTGAAACACCAGTAAAACGGCCGTTTGCGCGATGACCGAGCCGAGCGCGACGATGCCCACCATCCAGTTCGGCATCGTCACGTATTTCATCGCGAGGGTGAGCGGCTCGGCGCGCTCGCTCTCGCTTGCATGTGACAAGAACGAGTACGGCATCATCCCGGTGAAGACCGCAGCGATGATGACGTAGATGATCGTGCAGATGATGAGCGAGCCGATGATGCCGATCGGCATGTCGCGTTTCGGATCTTTGCATTCCTCGGCGCACGTGGAGACCGCATCGAAGCCGATGTACGCGAAGAAGATCGCGGCCGCGCCTGCGCCGACCCCCGCGAAGCCGTTCGGCGCGAAGGGATGCCAGTTGTCGGGTTTGACGAACTTGGTGCTCACGGCGACGAAGAAGAGGAGCACGACCATTTTCACGGCGACCATCACCGCGTTGAAGCGTGCCGACTCTTTCACGCCCCACACGAGGAGGACGGTGAGCAGCATGACGATCAGAATCGCAGGCAAATTGAAGATGATCGGCATCGATCCGATGTGCGGAGCGGCCGCGATCACCTCCGGCATTTTCGCGTGCGCGGTGCGGTAGTCGATGACGAGCCATCGCGGAAAATGAATGCCGAGCCCTTGGAGGAGCGTGTCGAAATAATTCGACCACGAGATCGCGACGGCGACGTTTCCGATGCCGTACTCCAGGATCAAGTCCCACCCGATGATCCACGCGACGAGCTCGCCGAGCGTCGCGTACGAATACGTGTAGGCCGATCCCGAAACGGGGACCATCGACGCAAACTCCGCATAACAGAGCGCCGTGAATCCGCACACGACGGCCGTGAGCACGAGCGACACGACGAGCGCCGGGCCTGCGCCGGGCCTCATGGAATCGCCCGCCGTCGCCGTTCCGATCGTCGCGAAAATTCCGGCGCCGATGATCGCGCCGATGCCGAGCATCACGAGGTTCCAGGGACCCAGCACCTTTTTCAGCGCGTGACCTTCGCGCTCGGTATCCGCGAGAAGCATGTCGAGCGACTTGCGTTGCACGAGCTGGGATGGCTGAAACCACATGCGGGCGGGCGGAACGTACACCAAGGAAACGAGTGTCGCGGAAACGAAAGGTGTTCTACCCTCCATTCCTTGGGACGCGGACGTGTGAAGGTGCTCTCCGGCGTTTTTGCAGCGGCGACGCTCGCTACATTTTCGGCGCCGGCGCATGCGCAGGGCAAGCCGATCGATGCATCCGGATCGCGTGCAGCAGGGGCCGGAGACGCGAGCCAAGACGTCGCCGTGCAGGGCACCGCGCAAGGCGATCAGATGGGCGACCAGCCGCAGGTGACGTCGGACGACATCACGCGCGCGGCGAATGCCGAGCCCGGCGCGGAGACGAACAAGCTTTTGCCCGAGGCTCCACTCGAAGCGCCGCCGCCTCCGCCGCGTCACAAAGGTCTCGTTCTCGAGTCGTCGATTGGGGCGCTCGGTTTCTTCGGAAAATTCGGCAGCGTGGCACCGACGGCGTTTTGGCTGCACACGCAGCTCGGCTACGAGATCTTCGACTGGCTCATGATCTTCGGCGAAGGCGAGCTCGGATTCACCGACACGTCGAATGCGCAAGGCCCCACGGAGACGCGCGCGTTTCCCATCTTCGGCTTCGGCGGCGGTCCGCGCGTCACGTTCCATTTCACCGAGCGCGTCGCGATGTTCGTGCAAGGCGACATCGGCGCGATGAAGAGCGACGTGACATCCGGTGCGCTCGCGAACATCGGATACAAGAACGCGGAGAACCTCGGGCTCTATGTCGGCGGCCGCCTCGGCCTCGAGTGGTATCAAATCGATCGTCACATGGCGCTCGGCGTACAACTCGGGCTCCGCGACGCGTTCGGTTACAAGAAGCAGATCGGAAGCGACCTGCCCTTGATGCTCGATGCGAGCCTCGCCCTGCGATACACGTTTTAATCGCGTGATTTCAGCACGTTGCACCGTCGCGCCTTGACGAATTTCGACGCGCGCCTAATTTGATGTACATCGAATTAGATGGCGCACTAATTTCACATTCGTCTAATTAGGCCAGTATCTAATTCGGCCGATGCCTAAATTAGGCGGGTATCTAATTAGACGGGTATCTAATTTGATGGGAGCCGAATCCTCATGAGCTACGACCGCGTTTTCGATGCGCTTGCCGATCCGGGACGCAGAAAAATTTTGAAGCTGCTGCGCGTGGGCTCACTCACCGCGGGCCAGATCGCAGAAGTGTTTCAGCTCTCGAAGCCGACCTTGTCGCATCACTTTCGCGTGCTGCGCGCCGCGGGTCTCGTGCGCGCCGAGCGCCGGGGCACGAACGTCGTCTATACGCTGCAAGCCAACGCGCTCGAGGATATCGCAACGGAAATTTTGGATTTGGCATCGTCACCGAAATTGAAAAAGGCGAGGACGTCGTGAGCACGAAAGAGTCGTCGAACACGAAGACGAAGATCCGTTGGTCGAAGTGGGATGCGGTCGCCGTCGCGCTCGTTGCAGGCACGCTGGTCGTTTCCTTTTTGATCGAGCCTTCGCTTCCCGCGATCGTGCCCACGCATTTCGACATTCATGGACACGCCGACGGTTTCAGCTCGCGAACCTTCGCGGCGTTTTTCCTCCCGCTCGTCTCACTCGCGATTTGGGCGTTCATGCGCTTCGCGATGCTTCTCGCTCCGC
>JAICXU010000095.1 GCA_025934595.1 Polyangiaceae bacterium
AGCACGAATGCAAATCGTCCTCCGACGCACCACGTGCATCACGTCACGCATCACAAGTCATCGGAGCCGACGCAGCTGCGGTTTCCACGTGATGATGAAATGCGGCGGCGACGATGATCGAGCTCGCGATGACCGCACCGACGGCAAGCGCGATCGACACGCGGCTCGCGCTGGGAGTCGACGTCGAGAGGATCGTGGGCGCCGTGAGACCCGTTTGCGTGGGAGGCGGGCTCGCGGGAGCGTTCGCGATCGTGGAGGCCGGCGAAGGAACGAGCGTCGCCGGTCCGAGCGCGCGCCATTGCGAAAGCACCTCCGCGGCGCTCACGTAGCGCTCGGACGGATCGCGCGACAGACACGTGTCGATGACGACGTCGAGGCCCGCGGGGATCGGAACGCGCGCCGCCTCGCGTAGCGGCATCGCGCTCTTTTCGAGCTTCTCTGCGATCAGCGCGATCGAGCCTTTTTCCTCGTATGCGAGACGTCCCGACAAAATCTCGAAGATGACCATCGCGAACGAATAGAGATCCGCGCGCTCGTTCACCTTCGAGGCGCCGCGGATTTGCTCCGGCGCCATGTACGCGATCGTTCCGACCGATTCGCCCGTCATCGTCAGCTTCTCGCCGTCGACGATGTCGAGCTTGCACACGCCGAAGTCCAAAATTTTCGCGCGCATCCCGCCGTTGTCGAGCGACTCGACGAAAATGTTTCCGGGCTTCAGATCGCGATGCACGACGCCGGCCGAATGCGCGTCGATGAGACCGCGAAGGACGTTGTCGCCGATGAGACGCGCTTCGTCCCAGGTCATGAAGCCGTCGACGCCGCGCAATCTCTCCGAAAGCGATTGTCCGAAGAGCAGCTCCATCACCAAGAAGAGCTCGCCGTCGTCGGTGCGATCGATCTCGAGCACGTGGGGTACGAACTCGCTCGAGATGCGGCCGGCGGCGACGGCCTCGCGCTCGAGACGCGCGATGAGCGTGTCGTCGAGCAGCGTGCGGCTCACCACCTTGATGGCAACGTCGGTCCCGGAGTCGAGGTGGATCGCGCGGAAGACCTCGCCCATGCCTCCGCGGCCGATCGACTCAATCAGCTCGTATTTTCCGTGTAAAACGTCGCCGGGCCCCATGCCTCGCCAACTTAAAGCTTAGCTCCCGGGGCGCCGCCGGCGGCCTGTTTTTTCAGGCGAAGCTCACGTTTCAGCACTTTTCCAGTCGGATTTCGCGGCAAGGCGTCCATGAAGACATAGGTGCGCGGAACCTTCGGGCCGGACAAGCGGGCGCGGGCCCATGTTTTCAGCTCGCCTTCGAAGTCCTGCGCGCTGCCTTTGGATCCAGGTCGGCGCACGACGACGGCTTCGACGCGCTCGCCCCATTCTTGATCTTCGACGCCGATGACGGCGACCTCGGCGACGTCGGGATGCTCTTCGAGCACGCCCTCGACCTCGGCGGGATACACGTTCACGCCGCCGGAGATGATCATGTCGCGCTTTCGACCTTCTATGAAGTAGCGACCGTCGCGATCGAGGCGCGCGAGATCGCCGACACTGAAGAAGCCGTCGCGCATGCTGTTCTTCGTCGCGTCGTCGTCGTGGTGGTAGCCGGCCACGAGCATTTTGTTTTTGACGTAGAGCTCGCCCACGTCGCCCTTTTTCACGTCGTTGCCGGCGTCATCCAAAAGACGAATTTCATTTCCGGGGATCATGCGGCCGATGGTCGACGGTGCATCGCGGAGATCGGCCGGCTTCGCGAGCGTGACGAGCCCCGTCTCGGTCGCGCCGTAAAAGTTGAAGAGGATGTCGCCGAATTGGTCCATCGCGGCGATCGCGAGCGGCCCCGGAAGCGGCGCGCCACCCGAGAAAATGGCCCTGAGCGAGCTCGTGTCGTGCTTCGCGATCTCCGCGTCACCGAGCTGCAAGACGCGATGGATCATGGTCGGCACCATCGCCGTCGTCGTGACGCGATACCTCTCGATGTCGCGCACGAAATTCTCCGGCTTGAACTCGTCCATGATGACGACCTCGGCGCCGAGAATGTGATGGAGCGCGACGAAGCCGAACGCGGTCGAGTGATAGAGCGGACACGTGACGAGATGCACGTCGTCGACGCGCATCGGTGTTTCGTTGATGAAGCGCAGCGTCGCCGGGAGCGCGTCCTTCGGAAATTTTCGAACCGCGCCTTTCGGCTTTCCCGTCGTGCCGGACGTGTAGATGACGACCGCGCCGTCTTTCTCGGGATCGATGTCGGGCAGCTTCGTCTTTTCTCCGGCGAGGAGCTCCTCGTAGGTCGCCGCGTCCTTCACCGTGCCGCTCATCGCGACGAGCATCGTCGCGGGCATGCCGAGCTTCTTCGCGGCGTCGCGGACCGTCGGCCAAAGCTCGTCCTCGAAGAAGATCATCTTCGAGCCCGAGTGACCCGTGAGATACGCGAGCTCGTCGGCCGTCGATCGCCACGACACGCTGACCGCCGCGCTTCCGATCCGGCTCGCCGCGCATTGGAGCTCGATGAACTCCGGCCGGTTCTTCATCATCAAGACGAAGCTCGAGCCCTTGGAGAGGCCGCGTCGCATGAGACCGCTCGCGAGAAGATCCATGCGGTTGTCGAGCTGGGCGTACGTGAGCGAGCGATCGCGGAATCGAATGGCGATCTTGTCGGGTGAATTGGCGGCGTGAAGCCGGTAAATCTGAGAGGGATTTCGCGGGCCGATCGTGAAGATCTTGCCGAGCGCGACGACGCCAGGAACGGTGATCGACCAGAGGAGCCCGCTCCGATTGCCGACTTGGGCGGCGACGCGAACGCGGTCGGGAGCATCGGCGATGCGCTCTCCGATAGCGACCAGGCTTGGTCGCGTCGTGAAAGCTTCCTTTAAACGGCCGAAGAATTCACTCATTCCGTCATCGTGATACCTTGTCATCTCGATGGAACGCAATCGCCCGGATAGCGCGCCGCCCTCGTCGTGGAGCGAGAGGCGCGACAGCCTTCGGGCCGCCATCACATTGCGTGTAGACTACAAGCGTCTCAACACGTTCTTCGCCGACTACACGAAGAACATTTCGAAGGGCGGCACCTTCATCCGCACGACGAAGCCGCTCGATGTCGGCACCGAGTTCGTGTTCGTGCTCTCGTTTCCTGCGCAAGAGAAGCAACTCAAGCTCAAAGGCGAGGTCATGTGGGTCGTGCCGGAAGAAAAGGCGACCGACGAGCAACCGCCGGGCATGGGCATCCGGTTTCTTTTCGCGAACCAAGACGAGCGTGATGCGGTCGATCACTTCGTCGAGGTCATGATGGAAGAAGCGCTCGGCGAGCACATCTCGCAAAAGCTGCTGGCAAAAAAGTAGCCGCGCCCTACATTCGCCCCATGACCTCACTGCCCTTGGCCGGGCATCCGTCAGGACGCGCGCAAGCGATCGATCCGAGCCTCGATCTCGAGGACGAAATCGCGCGCCTGAAAAAAGAGCGCAACGCGATCGTGCTCGCGCATTACTACCAGGACGGCGATATCCAAGACGTGGCCGACGTGGTCGGCGACTCGTTACAGCTCGCGCAAGCGGCCGCAAAAACCAAGGCCGACGTCATCTGCTTCGCGGGCGTGCACTTCATGGCGGAGACGGCGAAAATTTTGAATCCGCACAAGGCCGTCGTCCTGCCGGATCTCACGGCGGGTTGCTCGCTCGCCGACGGTTGCCCGCCGGACGCGTTCGCGGCGTGGATTCAGAAGCACACCGTGAACGGCGAAAAGCCGATAGTTGTATCTTACATCAATTGCTCGGCCGAAGTGAAAGCGCTCTCGGATTACATCGTGACGTCGTCGAACGCGGAGAAGATCGTCGCGCAAATTCCGGAAGGGAAAAAAATCTTGTTCGCGCCCGACAAAAATCTCGGCGCGTTCATCGAAAAGAAGCTCGGTCGCAAAATGGAAATGTGGCAGGGCAGCTGCATCGTCCACGAGACGTTCAGCGAGAAGAAGCTCGTGCAGCTGAAAGAGCGGCATCCGGGCGCGCCGATCTTGGCGCACCCCGAATGCGAGCCCGTCGTGCTGAAGATGGCGGACTACATCGGATCGACGACCGGCATTTTGAAGACGGCGCTCGCGCGTCCGGAAAAGGAAATCATCGTCGTCACCGAAGCGGGGATTCTGCACGCATTGGAGAAAGCAGCCGCCGAGGCCGGGATCGAAAAGACGTTCATTCCTGCCCCGCCCATGGCGAGCTGCGCGTGCAACGAATGCCCCCACATGAAGAAAAACACGCTCGAAAAGGTGTATTTGGCGCTACGGGACATGCAGCCCGAGATCACGATGCCGGCGGAATTGATGACGCGCGCGCTCGCCCCCATCGAGAAAATGCTCGCCCTTTCCTAGGAACGGCGGCGCCGGGCATGGTTTCGTGACCGCGGGCATCCGGCGGGCTACGATTCGCGCTCCATGCGCAGCCTCCCTCGTGCCGCGATCCTCGGCGGCGCCTTTGCTTTCGTCCTCGTCGCGTGCGGATCGCGATCCGCGCTCGTCGACGGTGAGGTCGACGTCGTCGTGAATCCGGACGGTCAAACGTCCGACGTATTTCATCCCGACGCGCCATTCCAAAGCGACGCGCCGAAAGATGCGCCGCACGATGGTCCGCTCTTCGAAGGCGGTCCGCTCGACGTGCAAGTCGATTGCAACGAGCCCACCTACTGCGATCCGCGCGACCCGGGATACGTGTACGAATGCGGCGTTCGCGTCTTCCAATGCAGCTCGCTCGAGGAGTGCAAAGAAGGAAAATGCGTGAATCCGTGCGTGGACACGCTCGGCGAGGACACGTCGAACGGTTGTGAGTTCTACGCGAACGAGGTCGACGTCACGAACGCCACCGACCAAAGCGCGAAAGGCGCGTGCTTCGCCGTCTTCATCGTCAATCAATGGAAGACGGGCGAGCCCGCCAAAATTCAAGTCGATCGGGGCGGAACGATCTTGCCGATCGCGCAATTCGCGCGCATCCCCGCCGGCACCGGCACGAGCATCACGTACACGCCGTACGACGACTCGACGGGCCTCGCCAAAGATCAAATCGCGATCCTCTTTCTCTCGCGCGATCCGAACGCCGTCAACAACGGCTCGACCTCGCCGGGCGCGCTCGCGGGGTGTCCGGCCGGCGTGACGCCCGCCATTCTCGCCGACTCCGGGATCACCGGCACGGGCGTCGGCAGCGCGTTCCACATCAAGACGAACGTGCCCGTCGTCGGCTATCAAATTTATCCGTACGGTGGCGGCCGCGCGCGCGTCACGTCGGCCACGCTGCTTTTACCGACGAACGTGTGGGGCACGAACTACGTCGCCGCGAATGCGTACGCGCGTTCGACCGCGCTCGGCACGGACAGCGACTCGGCCGGCACGCTCGCGATCATCGCGCAAGCGGACAACACGCACGTCACCATCAATCCCGTCGCGGACATCGTCCCCGGAGGCTCGCTCGCGGGAACGACGGCGGGCACGCCCGTCACGTACACGATCGACAAGGGCGAATACTTGCAGTTTACACAGAACGTGGAGCTCACCGGCAGCGCGGTCCAATCGGACAATCCCGTCGCGATCGTCGGCGGCAACACGCTCATGGACGTGCCCGTCACGCAGGGCATGCGAGCCGACGCCGCGCAGCAGATGTTGCCTCCCGTCGAAGCGCTCGGGAACGAGTACGTCGGTGTTCGCTATCGATCACGCGTGACGAATTATCACTATTCCGGACCGAGCGAAGAGAGCGTGCCGTGGCGCATCGTCGGCGTCGTCGACGGCACCACGCTCACGTTCGATCCGCCCGTGGCCGGGGCGCCGTCGAGCGTGAATGCGCGACAGCTCATCGAGTTCAATGCGCCAGGTCCGTTCGTCGTCACGAGCCAGGACTCAAATCACCCCTTTTACTTCGCGCAATACATGACGGGCGGATTTCCCTTCGGCCCCGTGGAGGGCACTCCGCCCGACGACATCGGCGGCGGCGAAGGCGATCCCGAGTTCGTGAACGTGATCACGCCGAGCCAATATTTGTCGCGCTACACGTTCTTCACCGATCCGACCTACCCCGAGACGAACTTGGTCGTCACGCGCGTGAAAGACGCCTCGCTCGGATTCCCGAACGTATCGCTCGACTGCGCAGGGACGCTGTCGGGCTGGACCAACATCGGCTCGAGCGGAAAATATCAGTTCACGCGCGTGGATCTTTCGAGGGACAACTTCGTGGGCGTCGGCGGTTGCAACAACGGCGTGCACACGATCGTCGCGAACTTCGACGGCAATCCCGCGTCACCCACTCCCTTCTTCGGCGTGACGGTGTGGGGCTGGGGAAGCGGCCGCACGTACTCGGGCACCGACGAAGCGAACCCCGCATCGACGCGATGGGTGAGCTACGGCTACCCCGCCGGCGCGAACATCACGACCCTGAACAACGTCGTCTTGAACGCGCATTGAAATTGTTTTCACGAACTCTGGCGAAGCCCATCGTCGCGACTTAGTCTCGCTCGCCATGAGCGAACGCGATCTCGAGGGCCGTAGGTTTTTCGTCACGGGCGCCAACACCGGCATCGGCAAAGTCACCGCGACCGAGCTCGCGCGGCGCGGCGGTGAGGTCACGCTCGCGTGTCGCTCGGAAGAAAAAACGAAGCCGGTGCTCGAGGAGATCAAAGCCGCAGGAGGCAAAGCCGATTTCGTCGCGCTCGATCTCGCGGACCTCTCGTCGATCCGAAAAGCAGCACAAAAAGAGCTCGATGATCCGCGTCCGCTGCACGTGCTCATCAACAACGCAGGGCTTGCAGGTCTCCCCGGCACGACGAAAGACGGCTTCGAGCTCACGGTCGGCACGAATCACTTGGGTCACTTTTTGCTGACCACGCTGCTCTTGCCGAAGCTGCAAAAAAACGCGCCCGCGCGCATCGTGAACGTCGCGAGCAAAGCGCATTACGACGCGAAGGCGATCGACTTCGATCTCTTTCGCGGAAAAACTCCGCATCGCACCGCGCTGCCCGAATACGCCGTCAGCAAGCTGTGCAACATTCTCTTCACGAAGGAGCTCGCGGCGGGGAAAGCAGGCAACGGCGTCACCGCATACGCATTGCATCCCGGCGTCGTCGCGAGCGATGCCTGGAGACAAGTTCCCTGGCCGTTCCGTTCGCTCATCAAGCTCTTCATGATCTCGAACGAAGACGGCGCGAAGACCACGATCCATTGCGCGACCGCGCCGGACGTCGAGAGCCTCAGCGGTCAATACTTCGACGAGTGCAAACCGAAGAAGCCGAGCAAGCTTGCGGAAGATGCGGAGCTCGCGAAGACCTTGTGGAAGAAGAGCGAAGAGCTCGTCGGCGCGAGCTGAATCGACCGAAATCGGCTATATTTTCCATTCGACATGAGAGCCCCGACCATCCGAAAACGCACGCTCGCGGACGACGAGGAACCGAGCTACGCACATCTTTCCGCTGCCGAGCGCGTTGGCCTCGTCGACCGACTTTCGGACGACCTCTGGCAGATCGCTCGCGCCGCAAAGGGAGAACGACGTGAACAGGGACTTCGCAGAGATGTTGTCCGCGTTGTCCGACGAGCACGCTGATTTCATCGTCGTCGGCGCCCACGCGCTCGCCGCCCACGGGCTAGTTCGAGCGACGGGCGATATCGACATTTGGATTCGGCCCACCGACGAAAACGCAACTCGCGTGATCGCCGCATTGAGACGCTTCGGTGCGCCGCTTCACGATCTGACCGTCGACGATCTGACGAAGTCGGACACTGTCCTTCAGATTGGTGTTCCTCCCGGACGAATCGACATTCTTTCCGGCATCTCCGGCGTTTCCTTCGATGACGCGTGGCCGCGAGCTATGGACGTCGACCTCACGTTTCGGTGTGTGAAATTTCTTTCCAAGAACGACATGATCGCGAACAAACGCGCGAGCGGACGCCCGAAGGATTTGCTCGATCTCGAGTGGCTCGAGAAGGAGAGCCGTTAGATGTCCGTCATCAGCGTGGTGAGCACGTAGTCGGCGGCGAAGATCGCGACGATGCTCGCGACGACGGCTTTCGCCGTGGCCTCGCCGACGCCGCGTGCTCCGCCCGAGGCGAAGAAGCCTTTTTTGCAGCAGATGACGCTCACGATGAGACCGAAGACGGCGCTCTTCACGCCGAGCATCCGAAGATCGCTCGGCTCGACGAGCGTCTGGACGCGGTCGTAGAAGACGCCCGGATCGATGTTCTGCCATACGACGGCGACGATGTACGCGCCGACCATGCCCGCGAGACCGAACATCACCGCGAGCAGCGGCAACATGAGCACGGTCGCGACGACACGCGGCACGACGAGATATTGAACGGGCGAGACGCCCATCGTCGTGATGGCGTCGATCTGCTCGGTGACGCGCATGTTCCCGAGCTCGCTCGCCATGGTGCTCCCGGCGCGCGCGGTGACCACGACCGACGCGAGGACCGGCGCGAGCTCGCGGGCGAGTGCGAGCGCGACGACGCCGCCCACCATGCCCTCGGCGCTGAACTGCCGGAAGCCGACGATGGTGCTGACGGTG
>JAICXU010000460.1 GCA_025934595.1 Polyangiaceae bacterium
AGCCCGCGAGCGCGCCGAAGCCGAAGCTCCAGAGCGCCGACTCTCTGTCTCCGCGCCGCTGCGCGATGAGCGCGAACACGATGCAAATCGCGCAGACCGCGGCGAGCGCCCACCAGAGAAAGAGCTGACGATCCGGGAGAGGGATTCGAAAGAGAATCGGGTGCATTGTTTCTGGCTCGTTCTTTACACAAATTTCGGGGTTATGACGAAAATGAGCGCGCAAACCGAAAGCCCGGCAAATCTCGCTCGTTGCCGAGAGCGTGCGTGCTAAAATCGCGGCGTGCGTGCATTCGTTCCCGCTGCCGTAATCGTCACCGTGGCCGCCGCCACGTTCATCGCATTTTCATGTGTCCCGCCGGGGAACAGCACGCCGACCGACGCAGGCCCGCAAGCGACGCCGACCCCCGTCGTCCACAACTCGCCGGGCGCCATCACCGCCGTCTTCGAAGACAATTTCGAGCGCCAGCCCGCGCTCCCTTTCCCCGGGATGATCAAGGACGGGGCGCCCCCGCGTCCGACGAGCGCCGACGGTCAGGCCGAGGACGCCAGCGAAGAAGACGACGAAATCGGGCCGAATTGGACGCAAATCGGGACGCACGCGTGGCACATCGAAAATGGCTGGCTGTGCGGGCAGAACATCCACAATCACGGCATTTGGCTGAACAAGATTTTGCCGGTCAACGCGCGCATCGAGTTCGACGCGAAGGACGAATCGAGCGAAGACGGCGACCTCAAAGCCGAAGTGTGGGGCGACGGGAAATCCGCGGCCACGTCGATCTCGTACACGAACGCCACGAGCTACCTCACGATCTTGGGCGGCTGGCACAACACGTTTCACGTCATCGCGCGCTTGAACGAGCACGGCACCGACCGCAAAGAAATCAGGGTCGACAAAGACAGCGACGACCCGCGCCAAAAGCCCGTCGCGCGCGGCCAGAGCTACCACTTCAAGATCGAGCGCTCCGACGGCAAGACGGTGCGCTGGTCGGTCAACGGCGTCGAAATGCTCACGTTCCCGGACGACAAACCGCTCGCGGGCGTCGGCCACGACCACTTCGGCTTCAATGATTGGGAAGTCAAAGTGTGCTTCGACAACGTGAAGGTGACGCCGCTGAACTCGCTGTAGCGCGCCGGCGTGCGCGCGTCCGAAGGCCTCAGAGCGCACTTTCGCGATCCGCCGCCCTAGCGGATAATGAAGCCCGAGGAATCGCGGAGTGGAGCAGGCCCAAATCGAAGAGCTCGTGAACGAGCTCGAGACGCGCGTCGATCGTCTGCGATCGCTCTACGAGCAGTACTTCATGGGCATCGAGAAAATGGAGCCGCACGTCCCGAAAAAGGACGTCGAGCGAAGGTTCCAAACGTTGCGACGCGAGCAGATCCGCAACACCGCGCTCCGCTTCCGCTTCCACATGACGCTGCAGAAGTACAACACGTACCAATCCTATTGGATGCGCATCATGCGCCAGATCGAGGACGGCACGTACAAGCGCGATTTGGTGCGCGCGAAGGCCGTCTTCGGAGAACGGCGATCGACGCGACCTCCGCCGCCGCCGCCGAAAGAGCGCGACGACGAGCACGCCGTCGACGTCGACACGTTCGAGCTCGACGAGACGGCGTTTCCGGCCGATGCGCCGACGCGAAAAGTCGACGTCCCCACCTTGCACGTGAAAGCCCCTGCGTTCGACGCCTTCGACGAGGCTACGACGAACCTCCTGAAGCGCAGGCCGTCGCTTTCCGAGGACGAGAACCCGACGGGGCTATTGCCGCTCATCGGCACCGACGCGAAGAAAGCGCGGCCCGTCGCGGATCCCGAAAAGATGCGGCTCCTCGCGGCGCAAATCAAAGCGAGGAAGGCGACCGAGACGAAGCCCTTGGACGCGAAGCCGATCGAAGCGAAGCCGAGCGACGCAAAGCCCCTTGAAGCGAAAGCGCCCACGCCGCCGCCGCGCGGGATGGTCGCGGAGGCGCCGCCGATTCATCATGCGCGGAAGCCGCCGCCACTTCCGCCGGCGCGTCCCGGTGCGACGGCGACGGCAACCGCAGCGAAACCGGAGCCGCCGAAGCCGGCGCCGCAGCCGATCGCGAGATCCGAGCCGCCGAAACCGGCGATCGCCAATCCCGCACAAAATCCGGGAAATCCGAACGATCTGAGCGACGCGCGCGTCCGGCAGATTTACACGCAGTACGTCGACACGAAGCGCAAGCAGAACGAATCGACGGCCGCGATCACGTACGAAGGCGTCGCGAAATCACTTCGCGAATCGAGCGCGAAGCTGAAGGAAAAGCTCGGGGGCAAAGCCGTGGATTTCGAGGTCACCGTGAAAGACGGCAAGACCATCCTGCGCCCCAAGCTAAAGTGAGGGCGGCTAGTGACGGAGGCCGCGCTGCGGGATCGGCGTCAATCGCCCTGCGGGCGGGCGGCTCGACGGCATCGGCGTCTCTTCGGCGTCGCAGAACACGATCGCGCAGTGACGGCTGTCCGCCTCCCGCATCCGGTCGCATAGCGCGGCGAGATCCGGATCGAAGTCGACCACGGTCCCCTCGGAGGGGCGCCCATCTTCATAACGGCACTGGTCGAGGGCTACCCAACAGCCCTGGAATGCATCGGTCGACCGAATCGTTTCCCAACTCAGACGCTGCCAGCTCAAAGGCGATCCCGAAAACACCATGAAGGTCACCGGATATACCGGCGGAAGGGAATCGGTCAAGAAACTGTCGCAACGCTGACACATCTGAACGGATGAGGGGTGCAGCCCACAAAGCTAGAGCGCGTACGTCCCCTCGAGGTAATGAAGGATGTCGGCCGACTCGAACATCTCCTTGCCGGTGTTCGGATCATGGAGATACGGGACGCGCATTTTTCCCGAGCGCTCGACGAACGCGCGGCGCATCTGGCCGTTCTTCGCGACGTTGTGCAAGAGATACGGAATCTCGAGCTCGCACAGCCTTTCGCGGACAAGGCGACAGTAGGGCGAAGACTCGAAGCTCCAGAGCTCCAGCATTTTTTCCGGACGCTTCGCAGGTCGCGCCTTGAGACCGCGGGCGATGCGCGGCAGCGAGGCCATCGTCGACCAGAAATTCGTGAGCGGTCCGAGCGAGAGCGGCAGCGAGACCCCTCCCGATCCGTACGTTTTCGCGAGGTAGCGAATGATGTCGCTCGACTCGAGCATCTCTTGGCCCGTGTTCGGATCGATCAAGAACGGGAACATCGTCTTGCCCGTCTTCTCTCTCACGATCTCGCGGAATTTCCCGCCTTTCGGGCATGGATACACGACCGCGTCGAGATCGAGCTCGGTCAAGGCCTCGCGTACTTTGCGACAAAATGGGCAGGCTTCGAACTCGTAAAGCTCGAACGGTTTTTCCGGACGGCGCCGATTCGGACGCGCGAAGAGACCTGCGGGAAATCGAACCGTCGTGGCGATGTACGAAGTGGTGACGTCGAGCGCGCGACCCATGAGTGGCTCCGGATTTTTTTGTCAGAAAGGAAATTCGGCGATGCTGCTGCCGTCATCGGGCCGCAAGATCGCGACCTTCTCACGTGTGTGGACCGCGAGATAACCACCCAAGAAATAATGCGCGAACCATTCTCCGATGGGTCGCTTCCAGAGCGCGCGGCCGTCGCGAACGTCGACGGCGTGAAGCTCGCACGAGTCGTCGGAATTCGTAGGGCTCGTCACGAAGACCGCACAGTGGTCGTCGGTTTGAATTTGGGTGTCCTCGTCGAGGCTCGGCGCCGAGCCGATTTCTCCGCAATCGAAGCGGATCGCGAGCGTCGCGGGATCGAGCGCGACCACGCGCCGCATGCGAGCCGTGTCGGTCTGCGCGAGAAGCGCGAAGAGCGTGGGCCCGCCGATTTTCAGCGCCTGCGCGCGATAGCCGGGGACGAGCACCGGCACGACGGGCCCGTTCGGAACGCAGCGGATGCGATCGCCGTCGTCGACGATGCAGAAGATGCGGCCGTGCGACGTCGTGGACGCGCGATCGTACGAGATGCCGTCGACGCGCTCGAAGAGAAGGAGACGCGACGTGTGCGGGTCCACGAGAGCCACGCCGTCTTCGGCGCCCATCGTGCGCGCGACGAGAAGATCGCGCTCGACGTCGACGCGTCCGAA
>JAICXU010000637.1 GCA_025934595.1 Polyangiaceae bacterium
ATGATGCCGCCGTCAGTCGTGAAGAATTACGCGGAAAAAACCGGCGCTTCGTACGTCGAGCTCGACGGCACACACTTTCTCTTGCTCGAGAAGCTCGACGTCATCACACCGAAGATGGCCGCGTTCATGAACGCTCGATTCGATCGCTAATGGGGTTTGACGTTCGCGTTGACCCACGTGACGATCGATTCGAGCGTCGTGCCTGGCGTGAAGACGCCGCGAATTCCCGCATCCTGAAGTCCCTTCATGTCGGACTCGGGGATGATGCCGCCGCCGAAGACGACGATATCGTTCGCGCCTTTCGCACGAAGCGCATCGACGACGGCGGGAAACAGCGTGTTGTGCGCGCCGCTCATGATCGAGAGACCGACGGCATCGACGTCTTCTTGCACCGCCGCGTTCGCGATCATTTCGGGGGTTTGATGAAGCCCCGTGTAAATCACCTCGAAGCCCGCATCGCGTAGCGCGCGTGCCACCACTTTCGCGCCGCGGTCATGACCGTCGAGCCCCGGCTTCGCCATCAAGATACGAATTTTCTGCGCCGCCGATTGGGTCATGGGTTCGTGCATCCTCCTTTAATAGAACGCCGGGGTTTTTCAAGGATGCTGGTAAGCTCACGGCGTGCGGCTGCATCCCACGAATGCGACATTTCACGTGGCGCTGGCCGGATCCGCGCTCGTCGCGGTGGGGATTGCCCTGCGAATTCCCGCGGTCGTCGGCTTCGGGGGCGCCATGCTGCTCGCCATTGCGATCGGTCGGGCCGCTTCGCTCGCCGCCGTCACGCGGCTTCGGGCGGCCGGCTTCGAAATGGTGTGGAACGCGCCACGTCGCGTCGCACGTGCCGCGCGAGGTGAGACCGTCCTCTTGCAGGCCGAGCTCCGAAATCGCGGCGTCGACGAGATGCGCGGAGTCGGCGTACGCACCGTGATCTCGAGCCAGCTCGAAGCGACGGTCGAGCCCAAATTCGTGGATTTGCCGCCGCACAGTCGCGTGTCGGTGCAGGTCACGATTCGCGCGAAGCGCGTAGGACGTTGGGGCGTGCATGGAATGGCGCTCGAGGTGCGCGGCGCGACCGCCGGCGGCGAGGCGCTCTACGAAGTGCCGCTGATGTTCGCGAATCCGTATGGCATCGAGGTGTTGCCGAAAGCGCTTCATCATTATCTCGAGTCGCCACGTGGAGGACGTGCGCGTCGAGGCGCAGAAGCCGGCAAGCCCGCGCCGATCGCCGGCGAAGGCGACCAGATTCGTGAGATCCGCGATCACATGACGGGCGATCCATTCAAGCGAATCGCGTGGAAACAAAGCGCGCGCCGCGGACGGCTCATGGTGCGTGAGATGGAGCGCGAAGAGCGCGAGGTCGTCTGGCTTCTCCTCGATGCGTCGGTCGAATTGTGGGCGGGCGCGGAAGGCAAAGCGCCGCTCGATTCGGCCGTCGAAGAATGCTCGACCGTCGCCGTGCGCCATCTCGCGCGCGGCGATCGCGTGGGGCTCGTCGTGTTCGCTTCGCGCGCTCGCACGTGGATCATGCCGAAAGGCGGGGCCGCGCACGCGAAAAAGATCGCTGCAGCGCTCGCGAGCGCCGCGAACATGGTCGACGCCGATCGCAGCGAGATCGACGAATGGGAGGTCGCGCAGCGCGTCGCCGAGCACGCACGTCCGCTCGATCCCCGCGGCCTCGGAGACATTCCGCGATCGAACCTCGACATGCTCGCGGCTCGCGCCGAATCGCTTCGCGCGCGCGCACCGTTCGCGCCTCGGTTGCCGTTCGCGAAGAGCTCGCGCGAGCAGACGTTGCGTCATTATTTGGCTTCGTTCGGGATCGAAGTCCCGCCGCGATCCGAAGGCGAACGGGAGCTCGCACACGCGACGCTCGCGCAAGCTCTCGAGAAAATCTCGCGCGAAAAAACACGCCCGAGCCAGGTCGTCATTTTTTCTCCGGCGCCGGATCCCGCGGGAGAAGCGGCACGGGCGCTGCGGCGATTGCGAGGGCGTCGTATCGACGTGCGTTGGGTCATCTCGGATCTCGAGGCCGCCGTCGAGCTCGCAGGTCCGCCGCGCGAAGACGTCGAAGCCGCGGTCGACGAGGCCGTTCACGTGCGGATCGTCGTCGCCCGCACGCGAGCGGAACGCACGCTTCGCCGACTCGGCGTTCGCGGCCGGCCCTTCGAGCGGCGCCGCCCACCCGTTCCATGAGCGACGCACGCGCTCTTTTGCGAGGCGCGGGGCTCTCGCCGAAAAAAAGCTTCGGTCAGAATTTCCAGAGCGACGCGAACATCACGAACGCGATCGCATCCGCGTGCGTCCACGATGACGAAAAAAACGCGACCGTGGTGGAGCTCGGCGCGGGGCTCGGCGCGCTGACCTCGCTTCTCGCCGCGCGGGCGTCGCGTGTCATTGCCGTGGAGCGCGATCGCGATCTCGTCCCTTTGCTTCGCGAATCGATGAAGTCACTTCCCGTCGTGGAGGTCGTCGAGGACGACGCCCAGTCGATCGATCTCGCCGCGCGTTTCGCGAACGCCGCGCCGCCGCGAGTCTTGTGTGGAAATCTGCCGTACCAAATCACCGGAAAGCTCCTGGGGATCGCGACACGAAATGCGGAGCTCTTCGATCGCGCGATTTTCATGGTGCAAAAGGAGGTCGCCGATCGCCTCCGCGCGTCGCCATCGACGAAGGACTACGGAGCGCTCACCGTATTCGCGCAGGCTGCGTTCGACGTGACGATCGTGCGCACCGTGCCGCCGGGCGCTTTTTTTCCGCCACCCGACGTCACGAGCGCGGTCGTCGCGATGACGACGACGAGACCACCACGGGCGCGAGAAACGGAGGCGTTCCGCTCGCTCGTGAAGGCGGCCTTCGCGCAGAGACGCAAGACGCTACGCAATGCATGGCGTGCGCTCGGCGCGGAAAAAATCGAGGCGGCAGCGAATGCAGCGAACGTCTCGCTCGATGCACGCGGGGAAACGCTCGACGTCGAAATGTTCGCAAAAATGGCTTCTTTTCTCGAACGAACGTGACGGCTTACGGATTCGGCGCGGCGACTCCCATTGCCGTGAGCGCTTGGATCGCATCGCGTCGGTCGGGTGAATTCGTCGGCGCGATCGCC
>JAICXU010000955.1 GCA_025934595.1 Polyangiaceae bacterium
CGATTTGGTACCCACGACGAAGCAGGTACGCGATCTCTCCGTCGGTCCATGCGCCGATGCCGACCTTCGGATCGTTCGTGATGTTCTTCGAATAGATGACGCCGAACGCCGGCGGCGCGCCCATGTCTTTGCCGGTGAGCCCACCCGTCGTCGCATCGAGGTGACATTCGACGCAGAGCATCGCCGCGAGATGTTTGCCGCGCGCGACTTTTTCCGGCGTCGCGTTGACGTGGAGCGCGATGGGCTCCGGTGTGTACTTCGGAATGCCGTCGATTTCGACGTAGAGCGCGAATCCCCCGATGCCCAAGAGAATCACGCCGAGCACGATGGCGATCGGCCGGATGAGCTTTCGCATTTCACCTACGTATCAGCAAATGCGTCCTCACGAAAAACCCGCGCCCGGGTCGAGCCACGCCATCGCCTTCGCGACCAGCCAATCGCCGGCGAGCAAGCACTCGAGACACGCGAGGATGAGGAAGGGTCCGAACGCGATCTTGAGCTTTCCTTGCGCGGCTTCGTTCATCACCGGGTCGTTCTCGAGGAGCTCTTTTGCTTCCTCGTCACCTTCGGCCGCGAGCTTCTCGAGCTCCTCGCGATCCTTCTTCACCGACTCGGGCTCTTCGAGCTTCGAGCCGAGCGCATAGAGGAGGAGGGTCCCTACCGTTCCCTGGATCGCGCCGCCGAACAAAACGAAGACGGCGCCCGGCCATCCGAACCATGCGCCGGCGAGCGCGAGAAGCTTGGCGTCGCCGAGACCCATGCCCGCGTAACCACGAATCGCTTTGTAGATGGCGATGAACGGAACATAGACCCCCAAAAATCCGACGAGCGCGCCGAGGATCGAGGGCCCGAAGCCGATCCCGCGAAGCGACGCGGTGGCGACGCCGAGGATCGCGCCGCCGATCGTGATCGAGTCCGGCAAGATCATGTGCTCGACATCGATGAACGCGGCGGCGATGAGGCCGAGCGCCAACGCGAAATCCACGAGAAATAAAGCACAAACGCGCCACAGCTCCGCTTCCGGCGGCAGCGAGCGCACGACGGCGTAAAGACATGCCCACGCCGCGAGCCCGCCGAGCGCTTCGACGATCGGATAGCGGAGGCTCATCTTCGTGTGGCAGCACCGCGTGCGCCCCCGAAGGATCAGAAACGAGAGAAGAGGGATGTTGTCGTACGGCTTCACGGGCTTGCCGCACGACGGGCAATGCGACGGCGGCGAGACGACGCTGATGTCGCGCGGCAACCGGTAGATGACCACGTTCAAGAAGCTGCCCCACAAGACCCCGAAGACGACGGCGACGGCGCGCAAGAAACCGAGCGGAATCTCGTCGAGGCGCACGAGCTCATCCTAGCCTTTTCTCGCGTGACGCGCGCACGTGGAGAGTGGTATCGCGAGTACCGGTCGCATGCTCATCGAGATCCATGCGGAGCATCCGGAGCCTCGCAAAGTGAAGCGCGCCGTCGATGCGCTTCTCCTCGGCGAGGTGATCGCTTACCCGACCGACACGGTCTACGGGCTCGGCTGCGACCTCTTCAATCGCAAGGCGATCGACAGGCTCTATGCGATCAAACAAATCCCGCGCTCGCACGAGCTCGCGTTCATCTGCCCGGACCTCGCCGACATCGCGCAGTACGCGATCGTCGAAAAGCGGGAGTACCGCATTTTGCGGCATTACTTGCCGGGGCCTTTTTGCTTCATCTTGCACGCGACTCGCGACGTGCCGAAGCTCGTTCAATCGCGCAGAAAAACCGTTGGAATTCGCATTCCGCAACACGAGGTCATTCGCGCCGTCGCGCGCGAGCTCGGCCGGCCGATCATCTCGACGACGGCGCAGAAGGCCGGACAGAAACCGCACATCGACGCGCGCGAGATCGACGACGACTTCCAAGGCCTCGGCCTCGTCCTCGACGCGGGCGTCGGCGGCGACATGCCCACGACGATCGTCGATCTCACGAAAGATCCGCCGGAGGTGATTCGCGACGGCGCGGGGCACCTCGACGATCAGATCGTC
>JAICXU010000883.1 GCA_025934595.1 Polyangiaceae bacterium
CTTCGCGATGACGACGCCGAGCTCGGCTTCGTGCTCGACACGCGAGCTCTCTTTCGGAAGCACGATTTTTTCGTCCGGCCCGATGAGCGCAGAGGGTGGCTTCAAAAAGAGGAGAGGCTCTTTCGGCACGTCATTTCCCAGCTCTTTCGCGTGCGCCGCATAGTTGCGTCCTACACACAATATTTTCGAAGGGGTGACGGGCGCGAGCAGGCGCGCGTCCGACAGCGAGCTCGTTTCCCCGGTCAGCGTGCCGCCTTCCCAGGGTGATTTTGTGAAAAAGCGTAGAGCGTTCTTTTCCAGCTCGGCAAAGACACTATCGTGAGCTTTCGTAGCTACGCGGGCGATCCTCATCGCCTCGAACCTACACCTTGGACGAGGGGCCGTGACGACCGAAACGACGACGACGACGGTGCCGACGGAAGACGCGAGCGAGACGGCGAAGAGGCCGAGCGCGCGACGCTTCGTTCCGGTCTTCGTGGTCGCCATGCTCGCCGTCGCGTACGCGGGATACAATTTTTATCAGCGCACGAGGCCGTACGAATGGAGCGGCACGGTCGAAGCGCGGACGATCACGGTGGGCTCGCGCGCCGGCGGTCGCGTGAAGGAAGTGCTCGTCAAGGAAGGCGACGAAGTGAAGGCGGGGCAGCCGCTCCTCACGCTCGAGGCCGGCGATCTCGACGCGCAAAGGTTGATGGCGGCCGGTGCGCTCGCCGAGGCGCAAGCCACGTACGACAAGCTCGTGAAGGGCGCACGTCCGGAAGAAATCGAAGCGGCGAAGGCGCGCGCGGCGACGGCAGGCGCGGCGCTCAGCGAGTCGAAAGCCGGTGCCCGCAGCGAGCAGGTCGCCGCGGCGAGAGCCCGGCTCGTGCAAGCGCAGGTCGCGGTCGACAAGGCGCAGCTCGACACCGACCGCGCCAAGAAGCTCTTGGACGCGGAAACGATCTCGCGAGCCGAATACGACAACTATCAAGCCGAGCTCCGCGGCGCGATCGCGGAACGAGACGCGCAGAAACAGGCGCTCGACGAGCTCGTGAACGGCGTGCGAAGCGAGGAGATTCAACAAGCGAAGGCGCGCGCGGTCGAGGCGCAAGCGAGCATGAAGCTCGTCGAAGCCGGATCGCGCGTCGAAGACATCAAGGCCGCGCAAGGTGCCGTCGACGCCGCACAAGGCAAGCTCGACGCGATGGACGTGATGCTCGCGGAGCTCACCGTCAAAGCTCCACGTGCCGCGCGTGTCGAGTCGCTCGATCTTCGTCCCGGCGATTTGCTCGCGCCGAGCGCGGCGGCGGCGACGCTCCTCGAAGACGATCAGCTCTACGTGCGCATCTACATTCCGGAGACGCGCATCGGGCTCGTGCACCCGGGTGAAGAAGTGCCGATCTCGGTCGACTCGTTTCCGGGTCGCCACTTCAAAGGCGTCATCGAGCACGTGAATACGGTCGGCGAATACTCGCCGCGCAATTTGCAGACGGCGGACGAGCGCGCCGATCAAGTCTTCGCGACGCGCGTCGGCGTTCGCGAAGGCAACGACGTCTTGCGTGCCGGCATGGCCGCGTTCATCACGGTGCCGAAGTGAGCGACGCTCCGCCGTCCTCGCGACACGACAACGCGATCGTGGTCGACGAGGTCACGCGAAAATTCGGCGAATTTACCGCGCTCGACCGCGTGAACCTCGTCGTACAAACCGGCACGATTTACGGCCTTTTGGGGCCCAACGGCTCCGGCAAATCCACGCTCATTCGCATTCTGTGCGGGTTGCTCGCTCCCACCGGAGGGCGCGCGAGCGTGCTCGGCCTCGATGTCGCCACGCAAGGCGAAGAGATCCGAAAACGCATCGGTTACATGAGCCAGAGATTCGCGCTCTACGAAGATCTCACCGTCGAAGAGAATCTCGATTTTTACGCGCGCATCTACGGCCTCACCGGCGCGCGCAAGAAAGCACGGCGCCAGGCCGCGATCGATCTCACGCATATCGGCCCTTACATGAAGAGGCGAGCGGGCCAGCTCTCGGGCGGCTGGAAGCAACGCCTCTCGCTCGGCGCCGCGCTGATGCACGAGCCGCGCGTGATTTTTTTGGACGAGCCCACCGCCGGCATCGATCCCGTCGCGCGGCGAGAGCTCTGGGACCTCCTGTTCAAGCTCGCCGCGGAGGGCATCACATTGCTCGTCACCACGCACTACATGGACGAAGCCGAGC
>JAICXU010000646.1 GCA_025934595.1 Polyangiaceae bacterium
AAAGAAGCTTTCGAAAGAGGCCATTCACGACGCGATGCGAACGGCCGCGCACGGTCCGCTGAAGAACATCCTCGGCTACGAAGATCGTCCGCTCGTCTCGAGCGACTTCATCGGCGATCCGCGAAGCTCGATCTTCGACGGCACGCTCACGCAAGTCATCGGCGACAATTTCGCGAAGGTGTTCTCCTGGTACGACAACGAGTGGGGATTCTCGAACCGCATGGTCGAGCTCACCGAGCTCGTAGCGTCCAAGCTCTAGGCGCCCGATGGCTTATCTCGACGGAATCCAATCGATCGAAAATCTTCCGATCGAAAACCAGCGCGTGTTCCTGCGCGTCGACTTCAACGTGCCGCTGAAAGACGGCAAAATCACCGACGACGCGCGCATCGTCGAAGCGTTGCCCACCATCAAGCATGCGCTCGAGCGCGGCGCGCGTCTCGTCGTCGCGAGCCACTTGGGGCGTCCGAAGGGAAAAGCGAATCCGGATTTTTCGCTGGCGCCATGCGGCGAACGGCTCGCGGAGCTGCTCGATGCCGACGTGAAGATGCCGGAAGATTGCATCGGCGACGCGGCGAAGAAGGTCGTCTTCGATCTGCGCGGCGGTCAGGTTTGTCTGCTCGAAAATCTCCGCTTCCACGCCGAAGAAGAAAAAGACGACGAGGGGTTCGCGAGCCAGCTTCATGCGCTCGCGGACATGTACGTCGACGACGCGTTCGGCGCGGTGCATCGCGCGCATGCGAGCGTGCATGCTCTCGCGAAGCTCTATGAAAAACGCGCGTGCGGATTCTTGCTGAAGAAAGAGATCGAAGCGCTCGGGAAGCTCGTGACGATGCCCGACAAGCCTTACGTCGCGGTGCTCGGCGGCGCGAAGGTGTCGGACAAGATCGAGGTGCTCGAATCTTTGCTCACGAAGATCGACGCCCTCGTCATCGGCGGAGCGATGGCGAACACGTTCCTTGCTGCCAAAGGCGCGAGCATGGGCGCGTCGAAGATCGAAGGCGACAAGCTCGCGCTCGCGCGATCGATCCTCGACAAAGCACGCGACGCGAAGGTCGACGTGCTCTTACCGGTCGACGTCGTCGTCGCCGAGTCGCTCGATTCGTCCGCGGGAAAGGTCGTCGATGCGAATCAAGTGCCGGAGAACATGATGGCGCTCGACATCGGACCGAAGACGGTCGATCTCTTTTCGAAGCGTTTTTCTGCGGCAAAAACCGTGTTTTGGAACGGACCGATGGGCCTCTTCGAGAAGCCCGCGTTCGCGAACGGAACGCATTCGGTCGCCAAAGCGATGGCGTCGAGCTCCGCGTTCACCGTCGTCGGCGGCGGGGACAGCGCCGCGGCCGTCCATCAGATGGGCAAGGAGATCGAATCGAAGATGGGTCACATCTCGACGGGCGGCGGCGCGTCGCTCGAGCTCATCGAAGGCAAGAAGCTCCCCGGCATCGAAGTGCTCCGCGGAGGGGCGGCGTGAACGCGAAACGGAGGCCGCTCATCGCGGGCAATTGGAAGATGCATCACGGCGGCATGTCGGGCATCGAGCTCGCCGCAGGATGCGTGAAGATCTCGAATCACACGCCGCACGTCGATCTCGTGATCGCTCCGCCTTACACCGCGCTCGCCGCCGCCGCGCACGGGTGCGACGGCTCGCCGGTGGCGATCGCAGCGCAGAACATCCACGCGAAAGACTCCGGCGCATACACCGGCGAGATCAGCGCTTCGATGCTCGTCGAGGCCGGCTGCAAATGGGTCATCGTCGGCCACAGCGAGCGGCGCCAGTACTACGGCGAAAATTTCCAGATCGTGCACGACAAGACCTGCGCCGCGATCGACAGCGGCCTCCGCCCCATCGTGTGCGTCGGCGAAACGCTCGAAGAGCGCGAGGCCGGCAAGACGCTCGAGATCGTGAAACGCGAGGTCGTCGCCGTGCTCCCGGTGCTCGCCAAATCCACGATCCCCGTCGCCATCGCCTACGAGCCCGTCTGGGCCATCGGCACCGGAAAAAATGCTCAACCGAGCGACGCCGAAGAGGTGCACGCGGCGATCCGAAACTGGCTCGCCGCCGCGTCGGAAGAATTCGCGGAGCGCACACGCATTCTCTACGGAGGCTCGCTGAAGCCGGAAAATGCCGAGTCGCTTCTCTCCTGCGCGAACGTCGACGGCGGCCTCATCGGCGGCGCGAGCTTGGACGCGAAGTCATTCGGTGCTATCGCAACCGTCGCAGAACGCCTGACCGCTTCTTAGAGAACCCACCATGCAATCCTTCCTCGAAACGTTCCTGCAAGTCGTGCATCTCCTCGTGTGCGCGATGCTCATTCTCGTCGTCCTTTTGCAGCAAGGAAAAGGAGGCGGCATGGGCGCGGCGTTCGGCGGCGGTGCCGGCGGTCAAGTCTTCGGAGGCCGCGGCGCGGGCAACTTGCTCACGCGGGCCACGAGCGTGTGCGCGGCCGTGTTCATGATCACCAGCGTGTCGCTCGCGTACTTGTCCTCCTCGGGCGACCGCGCGCTCAAAGCTCGCGCCGCGATCGCCGCGGAAGACAACGCGAAGAAGGGCACGGCGCGTCCGCGTGAGAAATCGGAATCGCCGCCCGAGACGAACGGCGCGAACAAAGCGCCCGCGCCGACGCCGAACGAAACGCCCGCGCCGGCATCGTCGAAGTAGCGCGCCGCAATCACGAGGGGCGGGCAATCGCGATGGATCGCTCGCGCAGCATCGACGCGGCGGCGATCGTGCTCCTCAAAATCGCGCTGTCGGTAGCCGTGCTGAAGCTCGGATTTTCGCACGTGTCCGACGACGATTACGCGCGCACGGTGATTTCCGAGCGATTCGCGCATGCGCCCACGCTCGACCCCAGCGGCACGAGCTGGCTCCCCTTCCCGTTCTGGATGACGGGGGCGGCGATGACGATCTTCGGTCGCTCGCTCGAGACCGCGCGAGCCGTGCACATCGCTGCGTCGGCGCTCGCGACGGCATTCGCTTATCTCGCCGTCCGCGCGCTGCCGGTGAGCCGATGGCCCGCGCTCGCCGGCACGCTGATCGCGATGGCGCTTCCATGGAGCGCTTGGCTCGGCGCTGCAAGC
>JAICXU010000412.1 GCA_025934595.1 Polyangiaceae bacterium
ATGTTCGCGCCGTCGGTCGCGAACGACGAGCCGTGGATGGTGTCCACCGGGGTCTGCATCTGCGTGCCCGCCGAGGATTCGAGCGTGCGATGCACCGAATGAAGCAGGCCGCCGTCGTCCGATTCGCTCCAATAAGCCCACGTGCCATCGACCGCGAAGTGCGCAGCCGTCGACGTCGGCGGGGCGAATTGCGCGGTGCCGGTCCCGATCGTCTCCACGTAGAGACCAGAGAGCTGCTCCTCGAAGAACATGTGCGCATCATCCGCCGCGACGTCCACGCCGAAGCGGGCGCTGCTCACCAGAGCGACGCGAGTGCCGGCGTCACCGGGGCTGATCGTGGAGTCGTAGAGATTTCCCGTAGTGCCGGTTTTGTCGACGTAAAACACGTGTCCCGCGGACGTGCTCAGCGACACGGACTCGATCGCGTTGGTTCCAGGGATCAAGGCCACGCCGGAATCGGCCTCATCGACACGGGCGATACCGACGCTCACGCTGCTTGACCCATTGTTGTATGCAAATGCGACCACGCCGTTCGCGAGCGAGAGCTCTGGGTCGACTCCGCTCGAGCCGCCAAGCGTGATCGGCGTTCCGCCGCCCGGGGCAATTTGCAAAATGGCGACGATACCGGTGTCGACCCACACGACGCGCTTGCCGTCCGTCGCGAGCTTCGCGACGACACCCGTCGTCGGTTGCTTGGCGACGACATACGCGCTGCACGTCGACGCGGTGCATGTTCCGCCGAAGCACGATCTGCCGCATTTTCCGCAGCTCGTCGCCGACGTCTTCAAATCGACGCACGCGCCCGCGCAGACGGTTTGGTCGACAGGACAACCCGCATCGCCGCTCTGCGAATCGTCTGGGTTCGCGTTGCTGTCGTTTGCGCCGGCCTCGTTCGGCGTGTCGAGCGGCGGGTCGCCGAGACAAGCGGCGATGCCGATGCCGATGCCAGTGATCGCTGCAAACGAGAATGCGATGCCGAGCGTGCGTGCGTGCATGTTCGCTCCGAAGTATGGCATGTAGCTGAGCCGTGTTGCGGCTCCCGTTGCTGCGCGGGTCAGCGTTTTTCGCGCAGGCGAATGAGACCCTCTTGCGCGGTCGACGCGACGAGGCGCCCGTCGCGCGTGAAGATGCTTCCGCGCACGAGCCCGCGCGCGCCGTGTGCGACCGGCGAATCCATCACGTGCAGCAGCCATTCGTCGACGCGAAACGGCTGATGAAACCACATCGCGTGATCGACGCTCGCGATCTGCATTCCCGGCGCGAGCCACGACACGCCGTGCGGCAAGAGCGCCGTTCCGACGAACGAAAAGTCCGATGCGTAAGCGAGCAGCGAGCGATGAAGCGCCGGATTTTCGGGCAGATCCGCGATCGTCTTCAGCCACACCATGCGACGCGGCGGCTTCGGCGAAGGATGAAAGAGATCATCGGGCGTATCGAGCGGACGAAGCTCGAACGGACGATCGGCGACGGCGCGCTCGCGCAGCTTCTCCGGCAAGACGATCGCGAGCTTCTGGAAAACGGTCTGCTCGCTTTTGACCGTCTCGGGCGGCGGCGCGTCCGGCATCGGATCTTGATGCTCGAATCCCGCCTCGATTTTTTGGAACGAAGCGGACAAATGGAAAATCGCTTTTCCCTTTTGCACCGCCACGACGCGCCTCGTCGTGAACGAGCTGCCGTCGCGAATGCGATCGACTTGATAGAGGATCGGCTTCGACACGTCGCCCGGCCGCAAAAAATACGCGTGGAGTGAATGGGTGTGACGATCCTCGTCCACGGTCTGCGTCGCCGCCGACAAGGCTTGTCCCAAAACCTGTCCGCCGAAGACCGTGCCCCAGCCGAGATCTTGGCTCTGCCCGCGATAGAGGTCCTCTTCCAGTTTCTCGAGCGCAAGAAGCTTCACGAGCTCGTCGAGCAACGCCGCCATCGCATCCACCCTACAACGGATGACGCTCGCCCATGCACGATCGCACCAGCTCATGAGCGCAAACGTCACGCTGCTCGCCTCGCGATCCCGACGCCTCTCCCACATTTCCCGAGATCTCAAGCGAGGCACGGGCCCTGCTTCGTGCCCCGCGGCCACTGCCGAATCCGCGACGGGCTTGAAAGGAGCAACTCATGGGTACGATGATTTCGAGCGGAACTGATGTCGTCAGCTTTCTCAAAGAGCAACACGTGCAGGTGAAGGGGCTGTTCGAACGGGTCCTCGCGGCGCGTGGCGACGCGCGAACGAAAGCCTTCGTCGAGCTGCGCCGAATGCTGGCGATCCACGAAACCGCGGAAGAAGAGATCGTGCACCCAGTCGCGCGTCGCAATCTTCCGAACGGCGACAAGATCATCGAGGCGCGTCTACAAGAGGAGAACGAAGCGAAGCGCGCGCTCAGCGAGCTCGAGCGCTTCGGCATCGATTCGCCGGAGTTCGAAGCGAAGCTGCGCACTCTTTATAGTGCGGTGCTCGCGCACGCCGAATCCGAGGAGCGAACCGAGTTCGAGCGCCTCGCGAACATGCTCGATCAATCGAGGCTCGAACGCATGCGCAAAGCCGTGAAATTCGCGGAGTCGATCGCACCCACGCATCCGCATCCGGGCGTCGGGGAGTCGCAAGCCGCGAACATCCTCGTCGGTCCGTTCGCGTCGATGCTCGATCGCGCGCGCGACGCGATTTCCGGCAAGTCGTGAAATCCTGAATCCGGCGTTTCGGGGCTGTGCTAGCGAACGAGCGTGGCGCGCATCGAAACCCAGTTCTCTTGTCAGGCTTGTGGGGCGATTACGCCGAAGTGGGTCGGGCGCTGCACGCAATGCGGCGCCTGGAACACGATCGTCGAAGAAACGACGAGAAAAAAATCGAGCTCCCGCTCGGGCGCGCCCATCGCTTTCTCCAAGCCCGAGCCCGTCTCGGCGATCGACGCCGACCACGCCGCGCGCGTTCCCACGGGAATGAGCGAGCTCGATCGCGTGCTCGGCGGCGGCGTCGTCCTCGGCGGCGTCACGCTCGTCGGCGGTGATCCCGGTGTCGGAAAATCCACGCTCCTCTTGCAAGCGCTCGCCGCGCTCTCGCAGAAAGGATGTCGTGCGCTCTACGTTTCGGGCGAAGAGAGCGCCGGACAAACCGCGGCGCGCGCTCGTCGCGTGGGCGTCGGCTCCGACGATCTTTTGATCTTGGCGGAGAACGATCTCGAAGCGATCGAGCGCGCGATCGAAGAAACCAAGCCTGCCGTTCTCGTCGTCGACAGCGTGCAGACCGTGCGCGCACCCGAGCTCGAGAGCGCGGCCGGAACCGTCACGCAGCTTCGCGAGGTCGCGGCGCGGATCGTGGAGCGCGCGAAACGATCGCGCATCGCTGCGTTCCTGATCGGCCACGTCACCAAGGACGGAACGCTCGCGGGTCCGAAGGTGCTCGAGCATCTCGTCGACACCGTCCTCGCGTTCGAAGGCGAGCGCGGACATGCGCTCCGAACGCTTCGCGCGCACAAAAATCGTTTCGGCAGCGCGACGGAGGTCGGCGTCTTCGAGATGACGTCCGACGGCATGCGCGAGGTCCCGAACCCGAGCGCATTTTTCTTGAGCGAACGGCCGAAGAACGTCGCGGGCAGCATCGTGGCCGCGACGAGCGAAGGCACGCGATCGATGCTCGTCGAAGTGCAAGCGCTCACCGTCGCGGCATCGCTCGGATCTCCGCGCCGCACCGTGAGCGGCATCGACGCGCAACGTCTCGCGATGATTTTGGCCGTGCTCGAACGAAAGAGCGGCCTGCACGTTTCGGGGTGCGACGTGTTCGTCAACGTCGCGGGCGGCGTGCACGTCGACGAGCCCGCGATGGACTTGCCCATCGCGCTCGCCGTCGCATCGAGCCTTCAGGATCGCCCTATTTTTCCCGACATCGTGGCGTTCGGCGAGATCGGGCTCTCGGGAGAAGTACGCGCCGTCCCACGAGCTGAAGCGAGAGTCGCCGAAGCGAGCGCGCTCGGATTTCGGCGAGCCATTTTGCCCGCATCCGTCGCAGCGAAGCTGCGCAATCCTGAGGCGACGAAACTTCAGAAAAGCACGGCGATGGATCTTGCGCCCGTCGCTTCGCTCGATGAAGCGCTTGCGCTGGCGATGTGATACGTATCGAGATCATGAAGAATCTGGTTTCGATCCCCCCCTTCAAGACGCGCGGCAAGTCTGCGCGCTATCTGATTCTGTCATCGTCTTTGTTTCTCGCATGCGGCTCGAGTGGCGGCGCCGGTGGAGAAACGAAGGGAACCGACACCGCGGCGAGCGCCGACGACAACGGCGGCAAGTCCCATCCTCTCAATGGACAGCAGGGACCCGACTTCACGGTGGCTTCGCAGAACGGTCAGGGCTCGACCACCCTCTCCAAGCTCGCGGGCAAGGTC
>JAICXU010000241.1 GCA_025934595.1 Polyangiaceae bacterium
TCGACGACGACGTCGCGCACAAAATGGCGACGGCGCTCACCGTGCCGATCCTCGGTTGGGTCGCGAAGGACACGACGTCGTACGCATTTCCCGTTTCGCTCTACGGGCCGCAAGAGCACGTGTCGCCGGACAATCCGGACATGGGCAACGGCGTGGGCGCAGACGGTGAGCCGCTTCCGCCGGGAAATCCCGAGCGCACGAGCGTGGCGATGACTCCGGAGAGCATCGCGCGTTGGGTGCGAACGATCCGCGATCGCGATGCGACGAGCGGTCATCGAAGCGTGCAGATGTACATCTTGGACAACGAGCCGACGCTTTGGAGCACCACGCATCGCGACGTGCATCCGCGTCCGGTTTCGTACGACGAGCTCCTCCAGCGCACCGTCGATTACGCCACGGCGATTCGACAGGCCGATCCCGATGCCGTCATCGCCGGCCCCGCGCTGTGGGGATGGTCGGCTTATTTTCATTCCGGCGTCGATCAAGCGGCGCACCCTGCGCATCCGGATCAAGACGCACACGGCGGGATGCCGCTCTTGCCGTGGTGGCTCCATGAGGTCGCGACGCGCGAACGCCAAACGGGAACGCGCCTCATCGACGTCGTGGACGTGCACTTCTATCCGCAAGGAGACGGCATCGGCATTGGCGTGGACGGCAAGACCGATCCCGACACCGCCGCGCGACGCATTCGCTCGACGCGCAGCTTGTGGGATCCGACCTACAAAGACGAATCGTGGATCGACGACAAGATGCAAGTCATCCCGCGCATTCGAAAGTGGATCGACGAGAACCATCCCGGCTCCGGCATTTCGATCGGGGAATGGAACTTCGGCGCCGAGCGCGACATGAGCGGAGGGCTCGCCGTCGCCGAAGCCCTCGGACACTTCGGCGTCGAAGGCATTCGGTCCGCGTTTTATTGGGACTATCCGGAGCGTGATTCGCCTGCATTTTGGGCATTTCGTGCGTTTCGCAACTTCGACGGGAAGGGCGGCCGCTTCCTCGACGAATCGATCGCGGCCGACTCGAGCGATCCGCGCGTCTCCGTCTTCGCTTCGCGCGATCCGAGCACGCATCGCCTCGTCCTGATCTTGCTCGCTCTCGATCCATCGCAGGCGGTGACCGCGCGCGTGGATTCGTCGTCGTGCGGAGGCGCCGTGGACGACCGCCGCTTCGCGTATTCGGGCGGGCCCTCCGGTTTCGCGTCCGTCCCCGCCGCCGGATCGGGATCTCCGATTTCGATGCCGCCTTATTCGATCGCCGTCGTCGATCGACGCTTCGAAAAAGGACCATGAACCATGAGAGGAGGAGCAGCGCGATGATCGACCGAAGAAATTTTCCGCGCCTCGACGCCCATGCCTTCTGGCGGCCGGTCGGGTTCATCGCGCGCCAGAGACCCGTGGTCGACATGAGCCTCGGCGGCATGCGCATCTACGGCGACGAGCGCGTGCGCGTGGACGATCAATTCGAGGTCGAGCTCATGTTCGACGGCGAAGGCACGATCGAGGTCCTGGCGCGTGTCGTGCGCGTCGATGCGCTGCGCGGAAAAAAACCGGCTGCCTTCGACATCGCGCTCGAGTTCGTCGACGTGCCGAAAGAGGCTCGAAAACGGCTCGCCGATCGCTTGCGAGCCGCCGCGCAAAGGTCAGAGGTGCGGGAAAATGAAGACCAACGCGAGGACGTAGAAAGCGTCGAAGACGGCCACGGCGAAGAGGACCTTCTTCAAGCCACGCCGGGCGTTCTCGTCACGCGCAGCCCAAATCGGAAGCGCCAAGTGCGCAAGAAGGATGGAGACGAGAAGGACCTTTTGCATCGCGGGGAGATCTCGAGCGAAGCATCCCGCACTCGGTCGCGCAAGACGAAGCGTGAATCGAAAGGGCGGCTGAGCATTCTTTTCGTCACGCCCTATCTGCCGAGCCCGCCACGATTCGGAGGCCAGATGCGGCTTCACGGATTGATGTCCGGATTGGCTTCACGTCACGACGTGTCCGTGCTTTCGCTCGTGGACGCGAACACCGCGCACGCGGAAGAGTCGGTGCGCGCGACCGCGGAATACTGCTCGAACGTCGCGACCGTTCCGAA
The DNA here is from genome assembly GCA_025934595.1 of Polyangiaceae bacterium. Classification (GTDB taxonomy): domain Bacteria; phylum Myxococcota_A; class Polyangia; order Polyangiales; family Polyangiaceae; genus JAICXU01. The sequence goes on from JAICXU010000241.1 coordinate 2,080, forward strand.
CGGGCGAGGCTCCGAGGGCGGCGCAACGAAGCGTTTGCTCCAGCTCGGATCGCTTTTGTCGCCGCGCAGCTACGAATGGCTCGTCCACCATCACGCGGATTTCGAAAAAGCGCTCGCTGATGCGCTCGAGCAGCGCCACTACGACGTCGTCAGCTTCGAGTTCGCGCACATGGCTGCGTATGGAGCGGCGGCGCGGCGAAAGAACGGCACCGCGTTCGTCCTCGACGAGCACAACATCGAGTACGACCTCGTTCGGCAGACGAGCCGGCCGGGAACGTCGCTGCTCCGCCGCGCGTATTCCGCGGTCGATTGGCGAAAAATTCGCGCGGAGGAGCTCCGAGCGTGGACGCGCCTCGATGGATGCACGCTGACGTCCGAGCGCGACGAAAAAATGCTTCTTGCGGATGCGCCGAGCACGCGCACCGCCGTCGTACCGAATGGAGTCGACGTGGAGCGATTTCGACCGAGCGATCCGCCGATCACGCCGACGCCCGGCTCGCTCCTCTTCTTCGGTGCCATCGACTATCACCCCAACACCGACGGCCTGCAGTTTTTCTTGAACGACGTTCTGCCGCTTCTCACCTCGTCGTCCTCGCCGGACATGCCCGACGTGAAGCTCTCGATCGTCGGACGAAGGCCGCCGCCCGAAATTCTCGCGCACGCAGGACCCGCCGTCGAAATCACGGGCGCCGTCGACGACGTGCGTCCGCACATCGAGCGCGCAGCGGTAGTCGTCGTACCGCTACGTCTCGGCAGCGGCACGCGTTTGAAAATCCTCGAAGCGATGGCGATGGGAAAGGCGGTCGTCGCGACGACGATCGGCGCGGAGGGCCTCGACGTCGTGCCGGGCCGCGATCTGCTCATTGCCGACGATGCCGAGAGCTTCGCGAGACAAATTCGAAAGCTGCTCGACAATCCGGCGCTCGCGGCGGAAATCGGCGCGGCTGCTCGCCGCCTCGTCACCGAGCGTTACACGTGGCGATCATCGGTCGATCGCTTGGTCCATTTTTACGAAGAGATCTTGGAGGCTCGCGCATCGTCATGACGGACGTAGAACACGAAGAGTCGGGCTCGCGGACCGCGACGCGCGCCGATCGCCCGCTGGCGCCGGGCACCCACATGGATGCGCTCGATGGCGTGCGCGGGCTCGCGATCGTGCTCGTTCTCTTCGTCCACTTCGTGGGGGACGACAAACCGCGCGGCCTCGTCGAGCATTTCGTGACGCGCCTCTCGAGCTACGGCGCGTGGGGTGTCGATCTCTTCTTCGTGCTCTCGGGTTTTTTGATCACCGGCATCTTGTACGACTCGAAGAACAAGGCGCGTTACTTCCGCACCTTCTACGTGCGACGCACGCTCCGCATCTTTCCGCTCTATTACGGCGTGCTCGCGCTCCTCTTCCTGGTCACACCGCTCGTGTCGGCCGCTTATCACCCGGGCCTCGCGGAATCGGAGCGTCATCAAGCGTGGCTCTGGTCGTATGCGACGAACCTCTATTTGTCGCTCGCGGGATCTTGGCGAGCGCTTCCTTACGTGAGCCACTTCTGGTCGCTCGCCGTCGAGGAGCACTTCTATCTCGTGTGGCCGCTAATCGTGCTCTGCGCGTCGCGGAAAATGCTGCTGAGGATCTGCGTCGCAGGAGCGGCGTTTGCGCTCGCTCTGCGCTGCGCGCTCGCATTTCACGGAGCCAGCCCTGTCACGCTCGTCGCGTTCACGCCGTGCCGCATCGATGCGCTCCTCACGGGCGCATTCCTCGCCGTTGCCGCGCGCAGCATCGAGCTCGGTGAGCTCGCGAAGCGCGTGAGACCCTGGCTTTTGCCCTGCGCCGCGGGCATCGCGATCACGACGGCGTGGCACGCGAAGATCGGTCTCGTGTCCTATCTCGTGCTTCCCTTGCGAGGCACGCTCGTCGCGCTCACGTTCGGCGCGCTCTTGATCGTGAGCTTGACCGCGCCCAAGGAGAGCTTCGTCGGTAGCTTTTTCCAATCGAGCACGATGCGCTTCTTCGGAAAATACAGCTACGGCCTCTACGTCTTCCAAGGGCTCGTCGCGATGTACTTCCAAAGGCACGGCGTCGAAGCGGCGCTCACCGAGCGCAGCGGATCGCACGCGATGGCGATGGCGCTCCAAGCGTTCGCCGGCGCGGGTCTCTCGTGTGCGCTCGCGATCGGCAGCTACGAGCTCTACGAGAAACACTTCCTACGTCTCAAGCGACGCTTTGCTCCGGCGACGCGCGAAATCGCCGAGCCCGTCATCCAACCCTCAGCCCATTTGTCGGACGCATGATGCGACGCTTCCTCGCTCTCGGAATGATCACGTTCGCAGCGTGTGTGCCGTCACGCGATGCTCCGGGCCGGCGCTCGTCCGCGTCGGTCGAGACCCCGCTGCCGCCGCTCGCCGCCGCGATCTCGACGACGACCGGCGCGCCGCTCTTGGCGGGAAGCCCGCTCATCTCGCACGGAAAACACGTCACCGACACGTCGGCCGCAAAATACTCGAAGCCCGAGAACGCGCTCGATGGCGATCCAAGCACGGCATGGTCCGCGGGATCGCCGACACCCGATCGACCCGCATCGATCGCGATCGACGTGGGCTCGGGCCCGTCGCGGCTCCTCCTCCAATGGAGCGCGGGCGGAAGCTACAACTACAACGAGACCGACTACGGAAGCCCGGGCGCGTATCGCATCGAGACCTCCGGCGACAGCACGGATGGCCAAGACGGAAGCTGGAACGTCGTCGCGAACGTCCCCGCCGTGACCACGCATGCGGCCGAGCACGTGTTCGATTTTGCCGGACGTCGCTGGGTGAGGCTCGTCGTCACCGCGGCACCTGCGCAGAGCCCCAATGGAGTGCAGATCGACACGATCGACATCCATGATGCTTCCGGAGGCACCGGCGACACATGGTTCTTCCTGGGAGACAGCATCACGGCGTTCGCGTTCGGTAGCGCATGCCCGAAAAGAAAAGACTTCGCTTCGCGCATTCACGCGAAACATCCGCGTTACTACCCGGCCGTCATCGCGGGCGGAATCGGCGGCGAGACCTCACAAGACGGCGTGCGACACATCGACGAATGGATCGCGAAGAATCCCGACGTCCACTTCTGGGGCATCGGTTATGGGACCAATGATGGCGCCGACAACGACGAGGACGTCGCGCGATTCAAATCCAACATGCAGACCCTCGTGCGCCGCCTGAAAGAGAACGGTCGCGTGCCGATCCTCGCGACGATTCCCTACGCGTCCGACGGCAAGCACGCGGGCATCCCGCGCCTCAACGCGGTGATCGACGACATCACCGACCAAAGTGGATTGCCTCGAGGACCGGATCTCTACGCCTGGTTCTTCGCGCACCCAAACGAGCTGAAAGACGGCATCCACCCGAACGATGCCGGCATCGCATCGATGAATCGCCTCTGGGCGGAAGCCGTCGATCGCAACTACGCACCGTGAAATCCGCGCGAGAATGCGATCGCGCATTCCGCAACGCCGCGACCACGATTGCAACCGCAGCGCGGAGATCGCCGTGCACGAGGCCGGCGTCGACACGCACCACGCGAAATCCCGCTTTGCAAAGCGCGCGATCTCGCCGCGCCTCCTGCCGCGATCGCTCCGCGTGGTAGCCGCCGTCGATTTCGACGACGAGCTTGACCGCCGGTGCGTAAAGATCCGCGATGTATCGGCCGAGCAGCGGCACTTGCCGGCGAAACGAGACGACGCATGAGACCTCCA
>JAICXU010000889.1 GCA_025934595.1 Polyangiaceae bacterium
TCGCGCCGGCGAGGAACGTCATCGGCGGTTCGCCCGGAGAAAATCCGTCGTGATCGGCGAACGTCGACGGATCCAAATGCACGCCGTCTTGGTATTCGGGCAGTGTCGTTTTTCCGAACGCGATGTGCTTGTGCGTCGGCCGGAGCGGATCATCGTCCGTGTCGTTCGCCAAATACACGTTCGATGGCATGGGAAAACCGCAGTGCTCCGGCACGAGCGAATCGCAATCTTGGCCCGCCAAGAGGAACGGACCGTCACCCGAGATCGTCGGCACTTGCGAGTCGTCGCACGCGAGAAGCCCTACGAAAACCGAGACGGCGAAGAGGAGCCGCTTCGAAATCATGTCCCGGTTGTACAGTGCGCTTGCCGTACACGCACGTAGAGCGTGCGACACGCTCCACCAGTCCGAAAGGGACAATCGAAAGTCGTGACGGGAAACTCGTTCGTCTCCCATACGATCCAAGCCAGAGCTTGGTATGCTGAAGACTCGCCGCGTGGCTCGGCGAGAGGCCATGGCGATTCGATGGGCATTTTCGGTCGACTTTTCATCCCTGGCGCAAACGCGTCCGCTGATGCGGGTGAGGACTCGTCTGCGCACGTGACGCCGCAAGGACCCGCCGACAAAGAGAGAAAAGCTCCGCCGCCTGCACCTTCGGGCGTGAGGCCGCAATCCGCTTCGCAACCCGGTCTTCAAGCACGAGACGCGAGCGAGGTAAAAAAAGTGCCGCCGGCGCCGTTGCCGAAACCGCCGACGCTCTCCGCGAACAAACCGATCCCGCAACCGCCTGCGAAGCCGGCGGCCGCTCCGGTCGCGAAAGCAGCGCCGCCTCCGCCACCGGCGAAGGCGCAATCGAAGCCGCCTTCGCAACGCCGAAAGAGCTCGCGCCCGCCGAAGAAATCCGTACGCCCGCCGCCGGCTGCAGAGGCGTCGCCCGCGCTGGTCTTCGACGAGACGAGCTCGATCGCGGCGACGTTCGAGAGCTTGCTCGGCGATCTCGACGATCACTTCGCGGGCATCGTCGAGAACGAAGATCAAGCGCCGCGCGCGGGTCACGAGCACACCACGCAAGATTTGTCCGACGTGCGCTCGCTCTTCGCGGAGCTCGCGGCGCATCACATGCGAAGCGTGCGCGATTTCATGATCGACGTGAAGTGGGGCGAGGCCACGCGCGATTGGCTCCCCGTGTGCGAGCCCGCCGTGCGTTCGTTGATGCGCGCGTCGGAGCGTCTCGAAATCCACGAGCTCACGAATGCCCTGGAAAAATACGCCGATTCGCTCGCACGCGCGAACTTGCCCGACGCCGTCGACGGCAAGACGCTCACGAGCGAGACACGCGATCTTTTGCTCACGACGTACGACAAAATGATCGAGCTGATGCCGCAGGCGTTCGCGCTCGAGATGGATCGCAGCCAGCGCGAAGCGGTCATCGTGCAGTCGCTCCTCTTGCAGATCCCCGACGTGCGAAAAGTCACGATCGACAAGCTCTATGTCGCGAACCTGACCTCGCTCGACGTCATGTTCATGGCGAAGGTCGACGAGGTGATGCAAACGACGGGCATCGAAAAATGGCTCGCGCAGCGCATCGTCGACAGATTCCAGGCGTACCGCCACGAGATGAAGGCGGCCGGCATCGACGCGACGCGATCGGGCGAGCACGACAAGCTCGCCATGCTCGCCGACGAGCTCAAGACACAACACAAGGCATTCGAAGATGCATCGACCCAATGGATGGGTGACGCGGCGTCCCGGCGAAAACAGCTGCGGCAAGCGCGCAACGCGACGCTCCTCCAAATCAAAGTGATCCTCGCGCGGCTCGGGGAGGTCGACCGGCTCCACGCCATCGACCGGCTGCCGTTCGAACAAAAAATCGCCGAGCTCGAGGCGTACCTCGAGAAGGCACGCGACAAATACGTACCGATGTAGCCCGAGGACGCGCGTCAGGTTTGCGCGCTCGTTTTTTTTTTAGCTGTTACTCTCGTCGGTCCCAACCTTCCGACGTTCGAAGTCTCTGCAGAGGAGGCAGGACAAAAGGCGATGCCCGATTTCACTCCGGAAATCATCCTGAACAAGGTCAAGCGCGGCGAAAAGGTCGACCGCGCCGACTTGCGAGGGATCAACTTGGCGAAAGCTTCACTCGAGGGAGCGAGCTTCCGAAGATGCGACTTCGAAGGCGCGAACCTCGAA
>JAICXU010001002.1 GCA_025934595.1 Polyangiaceae bacterium
AGGAGCGCGACGTCGTTCGACTTGACCGCGCCCGACATGAACTCGGTGGGAGAAGGCACGTACGACTCGCGCACGATCTTGGTGAAGATCTCCGCGCTCGTCTTCAGCACGCAGTCGGCGGTACCGCCGTCGGGCTTGCCGAGCTTGATCTCGCATCGCTCGCTGTCGATCTTCACGGTCCACTTCGCGAACGCATCGCCGCCGAGCGTGAAGTAGAACGACACCGGCCGCGAGACGTTTTCCTTTTTGAATTTTTCTTCGAGCTCTTGGAAGACGCCGACGAGCGGGTGCTCGCGTGACGAAGCGAGCTCGTTCTTCGATGCGCGCGCCAAATCGAGAATTTTTCCTTCACGGAGCGCGAGCACCGCTTCACGAGCGAGACGCGCCACTTCGCGCGCGGCGTCTTGCGGAGACATCGCGGCGGTGAGACGGCGCATGTCCGTGACGCGGAGTGGAACGCCGATGCGCGCGACGATGCGGCGGCTCGTCGGCAGCTTCGATCCTTTCGGCATCGCGGCGTGCGTTCCACCGAGAAAAACCGGCAAAATGTCGACGCCGTGCGTGAGCGCGAGGTGGCCCACCATCGGCTTGAACTCTTGCACCTCGCCGGTTTCGGAACGCGTGCCTTCGGGAAAGAGGAGGACGGTCCGGCCTTGCTCGATGACCTCGCCTGCTTGTCGCAAGCTCTGTCGCAGCCCGCCTTTGCGATCGAGCGATTTCAGATTCGTGAAGTTCTCGAAGAACGCGCGCTGGATTCCTTTTTCGAAGAAGTAATCCTGCGCCGCGAGCGAGACGATGTCCTCGCCGTAGCTGCCGAGCGCGTGACGCACGAACCCCATGTCGAGGTGGCTCGCGTGATTCGCGACGACGATCGTGTTTCGATTGTGCGGAATGAACGCGCGCCCCGTGACCTCGGGCTTCATCATCTCGCCGTAGAAGAGATCTTGGAATTTTCCGATCAGCGATTTCGCCTGGTCTTGCACGACCGGCGGCAGCTTGAGGTTTTCGATCGGATCGCTCTTCTCGATCTTCTTGGTGCGCGACACGGCGCGAGCATCGCGCGCGTCCGAAGCTCCGCGCGCACGGCGATCGCCCGCGAGCCGCTCCACGTCTTCGACGGTGCGACACGCTTGCAGCGCCGCCGGATCGATCGCATCGCCTTTCGCTTCGAGCACCTCGAGGAGCTCCGTGAGCATGAGCGAATCGAAGCCGAGATCGGCTTGGAGCGAGGCGTGGGCATGCACCTCGCGGATCGATCGACCCGACACCGATGCGATCGCCGACACGACCAAGCTCACGTCGGTTTCTTCACCGGCCGGCGGCGTCGACGCACCCACCATGCGGCGCAAAATTCCCTGCACCTCGGCGCGCTTCACTTTCCGGGTCGCGGTGCGTGGCAGGGACGCGTCGTACAAATGCACGACCGACGGCTGCTGTCCGAACGGCAATTTTCCAATCGCCTCTTTCAAGGAGCGCATCGCGCGCTCCATGCGTTCCGCGCGCTCGACATTTTCGTCGCCCGCTGGCACCGCGAGACACGCGAGACGCTCGGCGGAGGTCTCACCGCCGCCGACTTGAAGGCCGACGATCGCGAGCTCGGTGATGAACGGCACGGTGCCGAGACGATTTTCGACGTCGTCGGGATACACATTTTCGCCCGTCGCCGTGACGACGACGTCTTTCAAACGTCCCACGATTTGCAGCTGTCCGTGCTTGTCGAGCTTGCCGAGATCGCCGGTCTTGAGCCAACCGTCCGCCGTCTTCACGCGGTCCGTCGCTTCGGAGTCCGTGTAGCCGAGCATCACGTTCGGGCCGCGCGCGAAAACTTCGCCGACGCCGCGATCGTCGGGCGAATCGATCCGCACCTCGACGCCGGGGATCGGCTTGCCGACATGGCC
>JAICXU010000439.1 GCA_025934595.1 Polyangiaceae bacterium
CCGAGCTTTTCGCAGAGCGCATGCGCGCGCGTCTCGTGTTTTTTCTCGATGCCGATCGGCGTCGCCGGCAAGAGCACGTTGTCCATAACGCTCATCGAATCGACGAGCTGCACGTCTTGGAACACGAAGCCGACGCGCGTCCGGCGAACGCGCGCACGGTGCGCATCCCGGAGACGAGAGGTCGCTTCGCCGTCGATCACGACCTCGCCGCTCGTGGGCGCCAGCATCGCTCCGCAGATCGCGAGGAGCGTCGTCTTGCCGCTGCCGCTCGCACCGCGGATGATCGCCGTGGCTCCGAGCGCGAGCTCGAAGCTCACGCCGTCGACGATCGTCCTCTTGCCGCGACCATCGCGAATCTTTTTGACGACCTCTTTGACTTGCAAAAACGCGGGGATGGGCTGTGCCAAATTGGGCCGCTTTCCTGGCGAAACCCGGACGATGGAGTCACGCTGAACCTGCACGGTGCCTCAAAAGAACCGCGAGAATCAAGTCGCTTTGAAGTGGCACCGAGAATGCTTTTCCGGCTCAATGGGAAAGATGGCACTCAAGCGGCGCATAGGCTGGATTTTCGGGGTGGGCGTGGCGCTCGGCCTGGCCGGCGCGTGCAGCTTGAACCCCCAGCCGATCCCGCCCGGTGATCAAACCGAATCCGACGCTTCGCCGACGAACGCGAGGAATCCGGACGCGAGCGGCACGCCGGGCGGCGGCGGCAATGGCGACGGCGGCGACGGATCGTTCGCGGGTCTGGATGGCGGCGATGCGGGAGAAAATCTCGACGCCGGTGATGCAGGCGACGAAGACGCCAGCGATTCGGGAGACGAGTGATGCGCGGGCGCGTGCGACTTCTCGTCGTCGTCGCCGTCGTGGCGGCGGGAAGCATCGGCGCGTGCAGCTTGAATCCGCAACCCATCCCGCCCGGCGAGCAAGCCGATGGCGGCTCGGGCTCGGATTTCGGCAGCGGCGCCGAAACCGACGCGGCGACGAACAATCCTGGGCCCGGCGATTCGGGCGCTACGCAAGGCCTCGATTCGGGTCGCGAAGGCGACACCGGCGTCCCGTCGGAAGATGCGGGTGATGCCAGCGACGACGCGGGCGATGCGGAGGCGGACGCCGACGCGACCTGATTTTCTCGCGCGCAAAGCTCGCGCGCTCCAAGGTCACGGCGCGGCCACCGCTATTTTGCTTTGACGTACTCGTCGAGCAAATTGGCGGCAAAATCAGCCAAAATGCCGTCGGTCACGCGAAGGCGTCGCGAGAGATCACGCGCGATGTTGAGCGTGATGAGCGCATACGATTTTAAATCTTGGCGATAGAGCGCGTCGAGATGCTCGCTCGTCATCTTCAAGAGACGCGAAGGTCCGAGCGCACGCACGCTCGCCGAACGCGGCTGCACGTCGATGATGGACATCTCGCCGAAGCTGTCGTTCGGCCCCAAAATGGCGACGCGCACGTCGCGGCTGCGGCGACTCTTCTTCAAGACCTCGACCTCGCCGTCGATGACGACGTAAAGCTCGCGCGCGGCATCGCCTTCACGAAAGAGAACGTCTCCCGGCATGACGCGCACCGGAACGAGCGTCGTCGCGAAACGCGTGAGCACCTCGTCGGAGAGACCGCCGAAGATTCCAATCTCGCGAAGCCTCTCGGCGAGGACCGGCTGCTCGGCTTTTGCTCTTGCCTTCACGAGAGCTCTCCGCCGTGCAGATTCATCGTGAAAACAAGGCGCTTTCGGCCCGGCCCGGCGTAGTCCTCGATCTCTTGCGTGTCCCAACCGACGGCAAGATGAAAGCGAATCGAGCCTTCGTTGCCGAGCGTCGTGATCGCCTTCATGCGCTCGCAGTTCGCGCGCTGGCACTCTTCGGTGAAGCGCGCGTAGAGGAGACGACCGACGCCGCGCCGTCGAAATTCGGGGTGGATGCCGACGAGATGAACGTAGCCCGTGCGCTTCGGCTCGTGCGCGACGAAGCCGAGCAAGAAGCCGATCATTTTTTCTTCGCCCTGCACGTTGTCCGACGCGATGAGCGCATGTTGCCCGAGCTCGTAGAAGAAGATCGGATGCGCGAACGTGCCGATGGGACCGCCCCACCAGTGATCGATGACGGTGACGATTTGGTCGAAATCGCCTTTTTTGATGCGCCGAATGTCCATGAGGACGCTCTCTCTTTTTTCGGATGTACGCGATACTCTCGCCGGCTACCACCATGAAAGATCTCGTCGTGGCCCCGTCCATCCTGTCGGCCGATTTCGGCCGTCTCGCCGATGAGGTGGGCAAAGTCGAGGCGGCGGGCGCGGATTGGATCCACGTCGACGTGATGGATGGGCGATTCGTGCCGAATTTGACGATCGGGCCGCCGGTCGTCCGAGCGCTGCGGAAGGTGACGAAGCTCCCGCTCGACACGCATCTCATGATCGTGGAGCCAGAAAAATATTTCGAGGCGTTCGCCGAAGCAGGATCGGACACGATCACGTTTCACGTCGAAGCATGCGCGCATGCGCATCGCGCGGCGCAGCACATCAAGTCGCTCGGCAAGCGAGCCGGCGTGACGCTGAATCCGAGCACGAACGAAGACACGCTGAAATATTTGATCCCCGTCGTGGATTTGATCTTGGTGATGAGCGTGAATCCGGGCTTCGGCGGGCAATCGTTCATCGAAGAGGTGCTGCCGAAGGTCGCCGCGATTCGAAAAATGATCGATTCGAGCGGGCGCAAAATCGATCTCGAGATCGACGGCGGAATCGCACCGAGCACGGTGGAGCGAGCGGTTCGTGCGGGCGCGCGCGCGCTCGTGGCCGGCAACGCCATCTTCACGAAGCCGGACTATCGCGCCGCCATCGACGCGCTACGCCGAGAAGGCGCGAAAGGGCTGTCGTAGATGCGTGCACATTACATATATTCGGCGGCTCTTTTTTCGGCCTTTGCTGCGTCGGCCTGCAGCGCGAAAGCGCCGCCGCCGCCGAAGCCGCCCGCGGAAGTTCCGGCCGCGCACAATTCGCAGAACACCGTCGCCACGATCCCGTCCTCGAATCCCGCGAACACCGAGGACGCGAAAGAAGATCGTCTGATCGCGAGAATGCTGAAGAAGGTCTCGCAAGTGCGCGAGCTGAATGCGAAGGCGCCCGTGCCCGGCAAGGTCCTCGATCGACAAAGCCTCATCGCGAAGGTGCGCGCGCACGTCGACAAAGAGGTCCCGAAGTCGGCGATCGTGAATGAAGGTCTCGCGCTGCAGATGTTCGGATTCGTGCCGACGAAGTTCGATTACGAAGCCGAGACGTACAAGTTGCTCGAGGCGCAGCTCGCGGGATTTTACGAGCCCGGCGACAAGACGATGTACATGGCCGGCGATCTCGAGGACGACGCTGCGAAAGCCACGCTCGCCCACGAGCTCGTGCATTCGCTGCAAGATCAATATTGGGATCTCGCCACGCGATCGAAGTACCTGCAAGGGCAAGACGATCTCTCGGGCGCGCGATCGGCATTGGCCGAAGGCGACGCGACGAGCGCGATGATGGATGTGCTCCTCATGGGCTCGGGGCGCACCGCGCTCGATTTACCGCAGAGCCTTTTTACCGAGCAATTGATGACGAGCATGTCGAGCGGCGAGACGGCGAACGAGCCGCACGCGATGGTCGCCGCGCTCGTCGCGCCGTACGTCTACGGCGTGCAATTCGTGAACGCGCTCCGGAAAGAAGGCGGGTGGTCCGCCATCGACAAGGTGTGGGAAGACACGCATCCCCTGACGACGGAGCAGATCCTGCACGTCGATCGATGGAAGGCGCACGAGCCCGCCGAAAAAGTGACGGACCCGAGCATCGCCGCGCTCGGCTCCGGATGGAAAGCAGACGACGAAGACACCGGCGGCGAGCTCGGCGTGCGCCTCACGCTCGCCGAATGGATGGACGAGGACAAGGCGGCGAAGGCAGCGGAGCATTGGGGGGGCGATCGCCAGACCATCGCGACGAACGGAAACAAGGCGGCGATCGCGTGGCACGTTCGTTACGACCCGGGTCGCGAGTCCATGGTCGGGTTCTGGGCGCAAAGCGCGGTCAGCGCGATTTTCCCCGTGCTCGAATCGAAGCTCGGCAAACCGGCGACGAAATCGAAGGACTTCATTTGTTTCGAGCGCGCCGACCGAGGCCCGCTCGCGATCGAGCTGAAAAACCGAGAGGTCGTGTGGATCCTGGGACCTACGTCCACCGATCCGAGCGGCGCCTGGAAGAGCG
>JAICXU010001104.1 GCA_025934595.1 Polyangiaceae bacterium
ATGTGAGGAGGGCGCGCGGCGCAGTGGACGTGAGCCGATGCGCTTCCTCCGCGCCGGCGAGCTTCTCGAGACGCGCGAGCGCCTTCACGACGTCCTCGATGTCCGCGGCTTTGTGGATGTCGGTGCAGGCGATCTCGTAGGCCTGCTCTTCGAGCAGTCGCTCGGCGGTCCGCTGCGCCATCTTTCCGTATTTTCCCACGAGCGAGCACAAATCGAGCTGCAGCAACGCGCCGGCGTCGAGGATCGGCTCGATCGCGGCGACGTCGTCCCAGAGCGGCCGATAGCGCTCCGGATGCGCGAGCACGACGTTCAGCCCGCTCCGTTTCACGTCGAGGAGACGATGGGGGGTCATCGCCGGAAAAGTTTGGGTCGGCAGCTCGACGAGCACGGCTTTTCCGCCTGGATACGGCAGCGCTTGCCCGGCGAGCAGCCTCTTGAAGACGACGTCGTCGAAGTAGTGCTCGCTCGCGAGCGCGACCTCCGGAATCCATTCCGCGCTGGCCTCGAACTGCGATTTCATCGCGAAAAAGGCCTTGTCGAGCGCGGCCTTGTCGTTGTCGAACATGCCCGGTCGCATGTGCGGCGTGGCCACCGCGAGATCATATCCCGCTTCTTTCAGCCCGCGCAGCATGGCCATGCCTTCCTCGGGCGTTCGTGCGCCGTCGTCGATGGCGGCGACGAAATGGCAATGGAGATCGACCTTGCCGGGCATTTTCAGCTCTTTACCACGCCCGCAGGGACGCTGATGATAGCAAGTGAAGCTTCACAACTACCCCCCCATGGCGTCGCTCAATCCGCTCACGCGCGAGCTCGTTTTCAAAATCGTCTTTTACGGCCCCGGTCTCGGCGGCAAGACGACGACGCTCCAGTACATCCATGGCGCGACGCGTCCCGAACATCGCGGCGAGCTCGTGAGCCTCGCGACACCCACCGACCGCACTTTGTATTTCGATTTTTTGCCGGTGCGCGTCGAGCCCGTGCAAGGCATGCACGTTCGGCTGCAGCTCTTCACGGTGCCGGGGCAGGTTTATTATTCGGCGACGCGCAAGCTCGTGCTCACGGGCGCCGACGGCATCGTGTTCGTCGCCGACTCGCAGCAAGCGCGCATCGACGCGAATCAAGAGTCGCTCGAAGACTTGAACGCGAATCTCGCCGAGCACGCTCGCTCGCTCTCGAAAATGCCGCACACGTTCCAGTGGAACAAGCGCGACTTGAAGGAGGTCTCGAGCGTCGAAGAGCTCGACCGCCGATTCAATTTGTTCAGCGCGCCCGGCATCGCCACGTCGGCGATCCGAGGCCAGGGCATCTTCGAAGGCCTCGAAGAGATCACGAAGCTCGTGCTCGAGGCGTACAAAGCCGAGCTGCCGCGTGTCGGTCGCGACATGGCGGTCGCGCTCGACGAAGCCGACAGCGAAGGCATCGCCGACGCGATTCGCGGTATCGCCGAGGGCTCGAAGCGTTCGCAGCAGCGCCCGCGGGCGGTCGAAGAAATTCGTCCCTCGCCATCGCCGGCGCAGGGAATTCGGCCGCCGTCGAATCGCGGAAGCTACGGAACGTTGCCCGCGGGATCGGCGCCGACCGTTCTCGCTGCGGGACAAGCGTCTGCGGCCGCGGAGATCC
>JAICXU010000530.1 GCA_025934595.1 Polyangiaceae bacterium
CTTACGGGAGGACTGCATAACACAATGCGGGGCGCGCGGCCTCAAAACAAGCGTGCAGTTTCCCCGTAAAATTTCGAGGGATTGCCGACGTGGCGTTCGCGCGTTGAGTCGCATGGTGCTCGCTGGGACGGAGTCCGACTCTGGCGGGCCTCCGGCTCGTTTCACGAGCCCCACAGACCGCGACAGAATGAAACGTTCAACGCTTCGCTCGGACGAGAGCAGATTTTTTTGCGGACGGTGGGTTCGCGGAGCGAACCGATACGACGCGATCTTGAACGCGCATTCGAAGAATGCGCTTTCGCGATAGCGAAGTCGGGGGAGGCTCGTTTGCGAAAGCAAACGAGGGGGCCGTTAAGGCCCCGCCAGAACAAAACTCGCCTTACCGCCCGTGCTCCAGCCAACGCTCCGCGCCGTCGCGATCACGCATCAAGGAACATACACGCCGATCGGCCAAATATGGACGTACTCGCCGCTCGTTGCCGTTTGCGACACGCTCGCGAGCTCGAAGATCGCCATCGAGCCCGACGGAGCGCCGGCGGGTGCGGTGACGGTGAGCGTTCCTTTTTCGTTGTTGTTGATCAAGTGCTGCGTCGTCCCGCCTCGCGGCGTCTTCAGATCTCCGGACCAACCCGACGGCGACGATTGTCCGAGCACGACGGCGAGCACCCAATCGGCGACCGGCGCGTTCGAGAACGCTTCGAGCGAGATATCGATCTTGCCGCCGGCCGCCTGGAACCAGCCGTTCGCATCGCCGCCGATTGCGCCCGTGTTGAAGTAGGGCGTGATCGCCGGCGCGCACGGATCCATCGCGCTCTTTGCAGCCTTGTTCGACCACATGCGCTGGAACGTGTACGAGCCTTCGGTGATTTGCGTCTCGACGCAGAGGTCGCCGATCTCGGTGAGGAGGACGTCGTCCCAGATCGAGAGCTGCCTGGGATCTCCCCCTTGTTGCGGCGAGGGAAACGCGTAGCCGCTTTGTCCGTCGATGTCGGTGGCGGCCTCCGCGATCTCGTGGCTCGCAGCGATGGTGGCCCATTGCTCTTCGGTCAGACCTTGTTGCGCCGTGCCCGTGCAATGCTGCACGACTCCCCAACCGTCCGTGCTCGAAGAGAATCCGTCGAAGAAGTACGTGTGATAGCCGCCGATGCCCTGCGTTTGGCAGCCTTGATCATTTTGGAGGTACGCGGCCGAGGGCAGGAACACGAGATAGATCGTGTGGCCGTCGGGAGCGTTTCCGCCCGTCGCATAACCTTCGATGTAAGACTGGATTTGATCTTCGCTCTGCGATCCACTCATCGCCGCGGCGCCCGTGATCGTGACCGGCGTTTGTGCCGTACCGAGACCGTATTCGCTCGCAACCGCTTTCCACGTATTGCTCGACATGAACGCGCTCGCGAAGCCGTTGAGGCCGGAGGTGCTCTCGTTGCTCGGAATGATCGCGACGACGCGCGGATTGGCGACCGTGCCCGCGCCGTTCAACGGAACTTGCGGATAGCTCGGATGCGGGCCCGGCGTGAACGGGCCGCTCGAGTCCCTGCCCGTGCCGCCGTCGCCGGTCGTGTCGCCGCCGTCGTCGCTCGTGACGCCGTCATCGCCGGACGACGAGCTGCACGCGAGCGGAGCGAAAATGAGAGCAGCAATGGGTAAGAAGGGAGCGAGGTCGAAGAAGCGCATGGCCGAAAAGCTTAGCGACAAATCACGCGGGCGCCAGAGCCGCGCGGGTCGGTCGGAGTCGAACCGGCCTGGCGAGAATTTGCCAGAAACACTGATTTTTCCCGGATTGTCGCGCGCGAGAAGATCGAGCATGCTCCGCGCGTATGACTGCCGAACGCCTAGGCCTGACCGGCTACGATTCGTACCATTTCGTCGTCGAAAACATCGATCGCTCACGCCGCTTCTACACCGAGATTCTCGGCTTCGAGGAGGTCGCGCGCGCCGGTGACGCGCTCGCAGAACGAAGCGGTCAGCAGTCGGTCGTCTTCGGCGCCGGTCACGTGCGCGTGTGCGTGTCGACGCCGCTCGCACAGAAGTCCAAGGCCGCGCGCTACTTGAAACGGCATCCCGCCGGCGTGATGAGCCTCTCGTTCGAGGTCGACAATCTCGCGCACGCGATCCAATTTCTCGACACGCGCGGCGGCACGTTCTTGAGCGAGCCCTTCGAAGCGACCGACGATCGCGGCGGCACGTACAAAAGCGTCGAGATCGCGACACCGCTCGGTGACGTCGCATTTCGATTCATCGAGCGAAAAAACTTCCGCGCATTCGCGCCGGGCTTCGTCGACGTCGGGCAGGGTCACGCGTCGAAGCCCCATAATCGCTTCGGCATCACCCAAGTCGATCACGTGACCTCGAACGGCCTCACGATGCAGCCGATCGTGCAGTGGTACGAAAAAGTCCTCGGCTTCGAGCCGTTCTGGGAGATCAGCTTCCACACGCAAGACGTCGCCGCCGATCGCGCGAGCGGCTCGGGATTGCGATCGATCGTCATGTGGGAGCCCGGGAGCGGCGTGAAGTTCGCGACGAACGAGCCGCTGAAGCCCTTTTATCGCCAATCGCAGATCACGAAATTCGTGGAAGACAATCACGGCAACGGCGTGCAGCACATCGCGCTCGCGGTCTCGAACATTCTCTCCACCGTCGAAGAGCTCCGCGCGCGCGGCGTCGAGTTCATGAAGACGCACCCGGCGTATTACAAAGAGCTGCCGGCGCGGCTCGAGAAGCTCGGCATCACGAACGTGAAGGAAGAATTGAAAGAGCTCGAGCGCCTCGAGATCGAGATCGACGGCGCGAACGACAAATACATGCTGCAGATCTTCATGCGCGAAGCCGCGGGCATGTACGGCGAGCCGAACGCGGGCCCCTTCTTCTACGAGATCATCCAGCGCGCCGGCGATCCCGGCTTCGGCTACGGAAACTTCCGCGCGCTCTTCGAGAGCATCGAGCGCGCGCAGAAGGCGGAAGGGAAGAAGACCTCGACCTAGACCTCGAACAAGGCCTTTCGCAGCATTTCAAGTGTCTCACGGCAGAGCGAAGTCGACGATCACTTGCCGATGATCGGAGTCGGCAGCGACGAGGGGTGCGATCGTCGCGTCTTTGACCTTCAACGTCGTCGGGCCCGCGGTGAAGAAGAGATAGTCGAGCCGCGTGCTCCGCGTGGGCGTCGTGAACGAAGGCGTGGTGTATGCGCTCGCCGTTCCATCCTGCACGGACTGCCACCACGCGTCCGTGACGGTCGGCGCTTCGGTCGTCATCGACGTGTACGCCGCCGAGCCGGGAGACATGTTGAAGTCGCCGGCGAAGAGGGCGGTGATCCCGGGGTAGCTCGACGCGACCCAGGCTTTCAGTCGTCGCACTTGAGTCTGCGCCACGGACGAGGTCGAGTCGAAATACGTGCGCACGCCGATCACCGCGAGCTCTTTGCCGCCGATCGAGATCGTGGCGCCGACGGCGGCGCGTGCGTTCGTCGCAATTCCGCAGATGACCTCGTTCTCGTAGCCGAGGACCTTCGTCTTCACGTTGGACAGCGGCCAGTGGGAGATGACCCCGACGTTGCTTGCGCCGCTCGCCGATCCGTCGCGATTCACGCTCGTGAAGTAAAACGGAGCGCCCTGATCTGCGGCGAGGGCGGCGCGAATGTCGTCGATGTGTCCGACGCGATCCACTTCTTCGAGGAACGCGATCTGCGGCTTTTGCTCGACCACCTGCGTGATCTCGTCGGATTGCTCGCCGTCCTCGACGTTCC
>JAICXU010000976.1 GCA_025934595.1 Polyangiaceae bacterium
GAAGACGGGCAAAAACATCGAAAATGCCCGCAAAAGTCAGCGATTTTCGAGCATCGCCGACGTGGCGACGCGCGCGAACGTGGAGAGGCTCGAGCTCGAAGCGCTCGCTGAGTCGGGCGCGTTCGGAAACGATCGTCGCGGCGCGCTGTGGCGTTCGCGCGCGCAAAAAGACGACGGGCTCTACGAAAATGCGAAGGTCGTCGAAGAGCGCCCAAGCTTCGCTCCGCTGACACGCAGCGAGCAGCTCACGCTCGATTACGCGCGCACGGGCTTGTCGGTAAAAGATCATCCGATGCGCCTCGCGCGCCCGCACTTGCCGCGAAATGTAAAAAACGCGACCGAGCTGATGAATGCCAAACACGGCGAGCCGATCGTCGTGGCCGGTCTCGCGATCTGTCGTCAAAGACCAGGCACGGCGAGCGGAGTCGTGTTCATCACGCTGGAAGACGAATGGGGCTTCTTGAATCTCGTCCTATGGGCCCGCACGTTCGAAAAATATCGATACGTATCCACCACGAGCTCCATGATGGTTGCTCATGGAAAGGTGGAACGCGCCCCGAATTCAGAGGTCGTCTACGTGATCGTGGATCACATCGAGCCGCTCATGCTCGGTAGCCAGGAATCGGATACCGATATCCCTTCCATGAGCAGAGATTTTCACTGATTGTCGTTTTCTCGAACGACCCCATAGACTCGCATCGTGGGCGCGAAGATCACCGTCGATCATCACATCGTCGTCGCGAAGTCGCCCGAAGCGGTGTGGGACTACACCCAAGATTGGACGCGGCGCACCGAATGGGATCGCTCCGTCGTGAAAGTCGAAATCCTCTCCGAGAGCCCGCGCATCATTCGCGTGCAATCGCGCGGCGGCGGCAGCTTCGACGTGACGTACAAGCAAGCCGATCGCGCGAAGAAGACGAGCCTTGCGATGACGAGCTTCACGTCATTCTGGTTTCGCGGTGGCGGCGGCTCTTGGAAATACGAAGCGACCGAAACGGGAACGACATGGTCGCAACGCAACACGCTCATCCTGCGCGACGGTTGGCTCGGATCGCTTTTCGCCCCATTTTTCCGCTGGATCCTTCGTCGCGCCACGATGGACGGAATGAGCCGAGCGCGCGTCATATTGGAGCACCGCGCTGCGGATTGAAGGCTCAGTCTCCGGCTCGTTTCATTTTTCGCAGGCCGGGCCACATGGCGAAATGAAAAAACGATCGAACGAAAAAGTAGTGAAGAGCGCGAACGTCATCAAATGCCTTGAAATAGGCTGTTCTACGCGACGGCGACGTGCTCTTGCACCGGCGGCGGCGCCGTCTTGCGCGCGCTCTCGCTGACCCGCACGCTGACCATCTTCGAGACGCCACTCTCCGGCATGGTCACGCCATACAGGACGTCGACTTCTTGCATCGTCCGCTTGATGTGCGTGATCAAAATGAACTGCGACCGATCCGTCATCGAGCGAACGAGCTCGTTGTAACGAGCGACGTTGGCTTCGTCGAGCGGGGCGTCGACCTCGTCGAGGATGCAGAACGGCGAAGGCTTGATTTGGAAAATTGCGAAGATGAGCGAAACGGCGGTGAGCGCTTTTTCTCCGCCGCTCATGAGCTCGATCGACGACAGCTTCTTGCCCGGAGGCTGCGCGAGAATGTCGACGCCGGTCTCGAGCATGTCTTCCGGATTCGTGAGCCGCAGCGACGCGCGACCGCCGCGGAACATGCGCGGGAAGATCTCTTGGAATTTCTGGTTCACGGCCTCGAACGTCTCGGCGAAGAGACGGCGCGACTCGCGATTCATTTGCTGGATGGCGCGTTCGAGGTCGGCGAGAGCCTTCTCGAGGTCGGCCTTTTGCGTCGAGTAGAACGTGAAGCGCTCCTCGGCTTCCGCGTGCTCGCGAACCGCTTCGAGGTTCACGCTGCCCATACGATCGAGAAGATGACCGAGCTCGGCGATGCGTGA
>JAICXU010000761.1 GCA_025934595.1 Polyangiaceae bacterium
CGATCGCTTGCCACTGTCCATGGTCTCGCGCGACGAGAGCGCGAGCCCCGCCACCGGCAGCAAAGCGAGCCACGACCTCGAACAGAAGATGCTGATCAGCGCCGCATTCTCGTGAGATGACATTCACTCTGTTGCTCGAGCGTTGGACTTGGGCGCTGCTCGGCGGGGCGATCGTCTTCGTCGCGTTTCTCGTCAACACGCTCGCGCCGGCACGCCGGCATGCGCTGCGACGTCTCGTCTATCTCTATGCCGCGTACGTGCTCTCGCACGTGATGGCGCTCGGATTCGATGCGCTGAAGCTACCGACATGGGCCGAGGGCGCGCACGGCATCGGCTCGATCTTGAAGGCATGCATCGTCGTCGGCGTGGCCGCCACGCTCGTGTTCGATCTGATGCTGCCCTCGATCCGATTCGAGGTCGTCAGCATCACGCGCGACGTGACGAGCGGCGTCGCGTACATCGTCGCGATTGTCCTTGCCATGCACGGCGCGGGGATGAATCCGAGCTCGGTCATCGCGACGAGCGCGGTCGTGTCCGGAATTTTGGCGCTCTCGCTGCAGACGACGCTCGGAAATATTTTGGGCGGATTTGCGCTGCAAATCGACGGCTCGATCCACGTCGGCGATTGGATTCAGCTCGAAAATGGGCGCCAAGGAAAAGTGCGCGAGGTGAATTGGCGCCACACCGTCGTCGAGACGCGCGATTGGGACACCATCGTCGTGCCGAACGCGACGCTGCTCGGCAGCCAATTCACGATCCTCGGCAAGCGAACGGGCCAGCCGATTCAGCATCGCATGTGGGTCTACTTCAACGTCGATTTTCGCTACTCGCCGCAGACCGTCATCGCGGTCGTCAACGAAGCGCTGCAAGCGGCGCCGATCGAGCGCATCGCGGCCGAGCCCGCGCCCCACGCGATCTGTTACGACTTCGCGAAAGACACGCGCGACAGCTTCGGCTACTACGCCGTGCGCTACTGGCTCACGGATCTTGCGGTCGACGACCCGACGAGCTCCGTCGTGCGCACGCGCATCCACGCCGCGCTGAAGCGCGCAGGAATTCCGCTCGCGCGCCCGGCATGGACGATGTTCATGGTGCCGGAGGACGACGCGCAAGAAGAGCGGCGGACGGCGCGACACTTCGAGCTGCGGCGCGCAGCGATCCGCGACATGACGCTCTTCTCGAAGCTCACGGACGCGGAGCAAGAAGCGCTCGCGGGTCATTTGCTCGCCGCTCCGTTCACCGCGGGCGAGACCATCACGCGGGAAGGCGCGGTCGCGCACTGGCTTTACATTTTGCGTCGAGGCAAGGCGCGCATCACGACGATGGTCGACGGTCAGCAGAAGACGATCACGGAGATCGAGGCGCCGGATTTTTTCGGCGAGATGGGCATGATGACGGGCGAGCCGCGGTCGGCCAGCGTCCTCGCGATCACCGACTGCGATTGCTTTCGTCTCGACAAAGAAGGCTTCAAGAAAATCATCACGGAGCGACCCGAGATCGCGGCGCAGATCTCCGAGACCCTCGCGCAGCGACGCGTCGAGCTCATTGCGACGCGCGAAGGCCTCGACGCCGAAGCGCAGAAGGCTCGCCAGAAGAAAGAGCAGGAGCGAATCTTGGGAAAGATTCAGTCCTTTTTCGGCTTGTCGTCCTGAACGTCGTCTTGGCGCTTTCGTTCGCTCACGGGAACGGGCCACGCGTCCTGCATCTTGAGGAGAACGTAGGTGACCCACACGCCGAGGCCGACGACGACGGCGCCCGCAACGAGCAAGAGCGGACGCGGGTCTCCGTACATGGCGCGGAGATAGCGCGCGCCGTGGTCTCGCGTCAATGCGATTGACGTGTATCCTCGCGCGGTGCCCGGGCCCGTAAAGCTCACGATCACCCGCATTTTCAGCCTCGTCATCGTCCTCGCGTTCGCCGTGAGCGCGCTCGGTTGCAGCTTCGAGGTCGCGGGCACGGACGACGTCGCGCTGACGTACGAGGTCGTCGATCTGTCGGCGCCCGAGGTCACGGGCCTCCTCGATCGCATTCGCATCCGGCTCGCCTCGGCGCACGTGGTCGCCGACGTCACCCTCGACGGCTCGCATCCCCACATCGTGCTCGAGCGCGAGGAGCAAAAAGCGGCCGAGTCGCTCCTCCGTTGGCGAGGCGGGCTCACGCTCTATCCGGTCGATGCGATGAAGAACGGCGTCATCGAACCGCACGCGAAGCCTCTCGACTCGAAGGTCGTCGTGCGAAGCGCCGACACGTCGCAGCACGGACATGCGGTTCGCATCGTTCTCGATCCGACCGCGTCGCAAGCGAGCGCGGATGCGGTCTTGGTCGTCATGAACCGCACGGTGCTCGGCACGGCGAAGATCGATCCGCACGCGCCGCTCGAGTTTTCGCTCGGCAACGACCTCGAAGCATACGCGCGCGCGGACATCGTCGCGCGCATGGTCGCCACGCCTCCCCTGCCCGAGCTTCGCGAGATCGATGCGCGAGCGCTTTCGCCGAGCTGGCCGAAAGCAACGCTCGGTTTGATTTTGCCGCTCTTGATTTCGCTCTCGTGGATCGGCTTCGTGCGCCGCTTCGA
>JAICXU010000570.1 GCA_025934595.1 Polyangiaceae bacterium
AGCATCATGAGCGAGGAGGAGCGAAAGCTCCTCGTCGCCGAAGCAAATCCAACGAAGGCGACGACCGACGAGAGCGAGACTGCGATCCATCGCGGCGCGCGTTCGCCGAGCCTGCAGTTCATCGACTCGGCGGAGATCGAGCAGGTCGATCATCGCACCGTGCATCTCGACGTCGATCCGGACGAAGAGGAAGAGCCCGCGCCGGAAGCTTTTTATCGCACCGGAGAAACGAACATCGGTCCCGCGCCGGAGCCAGCGGGTTTGCCGATGCCGTCGATCGTGCGCTACGCGAGCGAGCAAATCCAAGCCGTGCCGTCCTCGCGTCCGGTGTCGCCGTCCACCGACGAATACAACGCACGCATGGATCGCGTGCCCACCGTCGAGATCAACGCGACGCCGCCGCCGATGAGCGCCGTCGACGCGGCACGCATGGCGCACGAAGGCATCTTGCACATTCATCCTTCGAGCCATCCGCCGGGCATGTATCCCGCGCAAATGATGCCGCCTCCGCAGCGGCCGATGCCGATCGCGGCGCAGACGTTCATGATTCAACCGAAGCAGACGAGCGAGCTTCAGACGGTCGTCTGGCTCTTCGTCTTCGCGCTCGCCGTCGGATGCGCGGTCATCGCGTACGATCGTCTCTCGCGCCCGAATGCGGGAGCCACGACGCCGACGGTCGAAACGGTTCCTCCGGCTACGGCGATCACGCCGACCGCGACCGCGTCGAGCATCGCGACGGGCGCGTCGATCAACGCGCGCGACTTGCCGACGAGCACCGGAGTCATTCCTTCGCAACCTCGCCCGACGCGCGGATCGCACACGGTCTCTCACGGCGGACATGCTGCGACGACGCACACGATCGCGCCGACCGCGCCGGAGCCGGGCGGCGGATCATCGAGCAGCGCGGGAAGCGGATTTTTGACGGTGATTTGCACGCCGGCGTGTGACGACGTGCTCGATGGGTCGTCGTCACTCGGGCCTTCGCCCGTGTTCAAGGCGCAGGTAAAATCTGGAACGCACCACATCACGCTGAAAACCAGCGATCCGCCCGTCACGAAATCGATCTCGGTGACGGTGCCGGTGGACGACACCACGGTCGTCAAGCAAGCGATGGGTGAGTGAGCGCGAGTCGTCCGCGAGCTCAGTGAGAATCCGGACGGGCCTTGCCGCGCGTCTCGCGGAGCACGTATGCGAGATATCCGATCGCGAGCGCGATCGCAGGCAAGAACCAACCGAGGCCGAGCGTGAGACCGTGAACGCCGGAGGAAAACCGCATCGCGTCGAGCGAATACGCGTCGGACAGAGTGGATCGCATGAGAATGGGGAAGAGCGCGATCGCACCCGCGGCGAGCGTGGCGGCCAAAAATAGGCAGGATCCGACGAAACCGATCTGCTCGTCGCGATCCGAATTTCCACGGAGCGATCTTCCGACGAGACCTGCGCCTCCGAGCGCGATGGCGGCGAAGATCCACGCCAGCGGTCGAGCGAGAAACGCGTGCGCGGCTCCCGGGTTCACACGCGACGACGCGATGGCGACGGCGACGTCGAGCCCGAGAGCGACGAAAAAAATCGTTTTCGCGATCGCCGTCGCGCGTTCGGCGACCGGTCCGCTCGTTTTCCAGCGCAGATAGAGGCAACCGTGGAGCGTGAGCGCCACCACCGCAAAGACGCCGATCGAAGCCGTATAGACGTCGATCGCGCCAGCGTCGGTGCTCGGAAAAAAATGGGTGAAGAGGGGCGTCGAGAAGAAGCCGTCGTCGTCGACCGGCACGCCGCGCACGACATTGCCGAACGTGGCGCCGAACACGAACGCGAGCAGCACCGATGCGCCGGTGAATCCTGCATCCCAAAACGCGCGCCAGAGCGGATTTTCCACGCGCGATCGAAGCTCGATCGAGAGCCCGCGCAAAATCAAAAGCCAGAGCACGATCATGAGCGGCATGTAGAAGCCGCTCGTCGCCGAGGCGTAGACGTGAGGAAACGCGAAGAAGAGGAGGCCGCCCGATCCGATCAGCCACACCTCGTTGCCGTCCCAGACCGGGCCGATCGCGGCGAGCGTCGTCCGGCGCTCTTCGTCGGTCTTCGCGACGAGGAGGTGCGCGATGCCGACGCCGAAATCGAAGCCGTCGAGCACGACGTACGTCGTGAGCATCGCGGCGAGGATCGCGAACCACACGGTGCTCATCATGTCGCCGCCGCCTCACGAACCGCCTCATGATCCGGCTGTTTTTGCGGCCCTTTCGCGATCTCGCGTCCCACGAGCATCACGAACAGGATCCCGACGACGAGATAGATCCCGCACCAGCCGATGAGAGAAAACGCCACCGTGCCCGACGAGATCGTGGGCGACACGCCCGCTTGCGTGCGCATGAGACCGTAGACGATCCACGGCTGTCGTCCGAGCTCCGCCGTCATCCAGCCCGCCGTCGTCGCGATGTACGGGAAGGGCCACGCGAGCATCAAGATCCAGAGCACCGGGCGCGAGACGAACAATTTTTTTCGCCACAGCTCGAGACACGCGAGAGCCATGATCGCGATGAGGATCGTCCCGAGCCCGACCATGATGTGGTACGCGTAATAAAGGAGCTCGATGTTGTCGGGCCACTCGTCACGCGGAATGTCGTCGAGGCCTTTCACCGTCGCCCCGAACGATCCGTACGAGAGGAGGCTCAAGATCCACGGGACCTCGACGGGATTGTCGATGCGCCGGCGATCGACGTCGGGCTGACCGATCAGCACCATCTCCGCGTGCGAGCCGCTCTCGAACTTCGCTTCCATCGCCGCGAGCGCGGCCGGCTGATGCTCCGCGACGAGCTTTCCGCTGCGATCGCCGGTGGGGAATATTTGCATTATACATGCAATCATTCCAGTGATGACCGCGATGCGCAGCGACACTTGCGCGACGTTTTCGTTCTGGCCGAGCAGCTGCCAGTATGCCGCGACCGCCGCCATGACGAACGAGCCCGTGATCACAGCCGCGCTCATCGTGTGCAGGTATTGCCAGATCGCCCACGGGTTCGTGAGATACGACCACGCATCGTAGATCTCGAGCACGCCGCTCGCCGCGATGTGATGTCCGACGGGGTGCTGCATGAACGCGTTCGTGACGATGATGAAGTAGCCGGACGACCACGAGCCCGCGCACATCAGACACGCGAGCACGAAATGCTTTTTCGGGCCGAGCTGATTCTCGCGAAAGAGAAATAGGCCCAAAAACGCCGACTCCGCGAAGAAGGCGAACATGCCTTCGAGCGCGAGGGTGAGCCCGATGACGCCGCCCGCGTAGTCCGAGAAGCGCGCCCAGTTCGTGCCGAACTGGAACTCCATCGGAATGCCGGTGACGACGCCGACCAAAAAATTGATGCCGAAGATGCGCGCCCAAAATCGCGCCGCGTCGTCGTAGCTCGGTTCCTTCGATCGGAGCGCGAGCGCCTTCAAAATCACGATGAGGAGCGCGAGCCCCATCGTGAGCTGCGGAAATAAATAGTGGTAGGTGATCGTGAACGCGAACTGAA
>JAICXU010000410.1 GCA_025934595.1 Polyangiaceae bacterium
GAAGTACGACGGGGGACTGAAGCTGCTCGCGAGGAACGCGCAGCTGCGCGCGCTCAAGAAGCGGATCGAGGCGGCGACCTGAACTAATGAATGCCCAAATCGACAAATAACTGTCCAATTAGCTAGATACAAGCACCCAAAAATCCAAATTCACGTCGAACCTCGACCTCTATGCCGGCAAATCACGCGTCGCGCCGGGCGGTGCTTCGACGGCGTACGAAAGCGCGAGCACGTATCCCAGCAGCTTGCGATACGACGCATGCACGTCGTCGAGATCGATCTCGTGCTCGCTCTGTGCTTCGAGCGAACCCTCGAGCACACGCTGCATGAACCCGACGATCGCAGGTTGCTCCCGGCCGACGACGTCCTCGAGCTCGAACGGCTCGTCGGGTCGCTCGCGCCGCAGCTCCTCTTCGACGTCCATCGTCTCTTCGGCCGCGCGAATGTCTTCTTCCGCGATTTGGCGCATGCGTCCGGGATGCGCGGTCTCGAAGACCTCGACCAGAATCCCTGTCATCTGCACGATGAGCCCCTTCGCGAGATCATCGATGCGGAGCGTGGCGCGTGCCTGCACGTCTTCGAAGAGCTTCGGCTGCAGCGCGCGGAGCTTCGTCAGCCGTTGCGAGATGACGTCGTCGTCGGTGGCGCCCTCGTTGTCCTCGATCCGATCCAAAAAAGAAGCGTTGACGACTGCGTACGCGGGCACCGATCGGATGGCGGCGCCTCGCGTCCACATCACGCGTCTCGCCCGAACGTGTCTCGTCCGGTCAGGCGCGGAGGTCTCGGTGCGCCGTCGCGGATCGAATACGCGCACCATGCCACGCCGAGCAAAAGAGAAAATCCCATCCACAAGATTCCGCGACCGAGCGCGCTCGCGACGACCGATTCGGTGCCGAATCCGCCGTGAAACTCGGCGTACGTCGCGCTCGTGGCGAGCCGGTGCTGCATGATCAAGAGGAAGATCGTTCCCCCGCCGACCGGCACGCCGCCGATCGTGGCGACGCTCGCGAATTTTTGGGAGCGTGCGGCGCGCGACGCGATCGCGAAGCCGAGCGGAACGCACCCGCCTGCGAGAAGAACGAACGCGAGATCGACGGCGGAGGGGATCGCACGCCAAGGCACGAAATAGAGATAGGCCCAGTCGCCGTGGAACGCGACGAAGTAGCCGACGGCCGGCGTGAACACGAAGCCCGCGAACGCAGCGACGACCGCGAAGCTTCGCGCGGCGACGAGAGGACCGTCGTCTCGCGCGAGCTCACCACGAGCAAGCCACGCGAAGAGCGCGCCGAGGCCGACGGCCAAGAGCGGTGCGAACGGTAGCGGCATGTCCTCTCTATAGTGGAGTAGCACGCGTCCGCAGCTCGCACCTCGCCAAAATCCGCGCTACGTTCGGCGCAACTCAGGACGCGCGCAAGTCCGCGCGCTATGTCGACTCAGGACGCGCGCAAGCCTGCGCGCTATCGGAATCAGCGCGATGGATCCGGCGAAAATTCGAGAGCTCTTGGAAGAGGTGCGTGCGGGCAAGGCGAGCGTCGACGACGCCGTCGCCGCGATGAAGCACTTGCCGTTTTCGGATCTCGGATACGCCGTCGTCGATCATCATCGCGCGCTCCGCGTCGGTGTTCCCGAGGTGATCTTCGCGGAAGGCAAGACGCCGGATCAAGTCGCGGGCATCGCGCAGGAGCTCGCGCGCACGGGGCAGAACGTGCTCATGACGCGTTTGTCCGAGGACGCAGCAAATGCCGTAAAAATAGCCATTCCCGCGCTTACGTATTCGAAGCTCGCGCGCATCGGCACCGTCGAGGTCGCGCCCATTCCGTCGCTTTCGGATCGCCCCGTCGCGCTCGTCAGCGCCGGCACGAGCGACTTGCCCGTCGCCGAAGAATGCGCGGAGACAATGCGCATGCTCGGCATCGCATGCGAGCGCGTGTACGACGTCGGCGTCGCCGGCATCCATCGCGTGCTGCACAAGCAAACCATCTTCGCGGGCTCCGCCGCCGTCATCGTCGTCGCCGGTATGGAAGGCGCGCTCGCGAGCGTGGTCGGCGGCCTCGTCGAAGCGCCCGTCATCGCCGTGCCGACGTCGGTCGGCTACGGCGCATCGTTCAAAGGTGTCGCTGCGCTCCTCGGCATGCTCACGAGCTGCGCATCGGGCATCACCGTCGTCAACATCGACAATGGCTTCGGAGCCGCGTTCGCGGCCGCGCGCATTTTGCGCGCAACGAAAGTCGCAAGGGGTACCTGATGGCGCACGAAGGTCACGGGCACGATCACGCGCATGCGCACGACCACGACCACGACCGAGACCTAGGTCGAGGTCAAGGTTCAGGTCTAGGTCCACATCTCGAACGCCGCGCGGGCGCCGGAAAAATCCTGTTCCTCGACGCGCCGAGCGGCCTCGCCGGCGACATGATCATCGCCGCCCTCGTCGATCTCGGTGTTCCCGCTGCCGTGATCGCGGATGCCGTCGCCAAGCTTCCCATATCGGGATTTCACCTGCATTTCGGATCGAGCGTGAAGAGCGGTGTCGTCGCCGGCGAGTTCGACGTGCACGTCGACAACGCGCAACCCGAACGCACGTACGCGGAAATCAAATCCATTTTGGACGAGTCGAAGCTCGACGAGCCCGTGCGATCGCGCGCGCACGCCACGTTCGCGAGGCTCGCGCACGCCGAAGCGAAGGTGCACAAATCGGAAATCGACCACGTGCATTTCCACGAGGTCGGCGCGATCGATGCGATCGTCGACATCGTCGGGAGCGCAGCTGCGCTCGCGTATCTCGACGCGAAGCTCGTCGTCTCGCCGCTGCCGATGGGCCGCGGGTTCGTCAAAGCACGACACGGCACGTTGCCGCTTCCCGCGCCGGCCACCGTCGAATGTCTTGCAGGATTTTCGACGTACGACGCGGGCGTCGATTTCGAGTTCGTCACACCGACGGGCGCGGCGATCGTCGGCGCGCACGCGGTCGCGTCTTCGCGATGGCCGTCGTTTTCGCCGGAAAAAATAGGGTGGGGCGCGGGCACCGCCGATCTCGCGGATCGCCCGAATTTGCTGCGCGCCGTGCTCGGTGCGGAAGACGCGAGCGCGGGAACGCACGTCGTCATCGAGACGAACGTCGACGACGTCACGGGCGAGCTCGTCGCGAGCTGCATCGAAGCGATGCTCGCGGCGGGGGCGCTCGACGCATGGGCGACGCCGATCACGATGAAGAAGGGGAGACCCGCGCTCACCGTGAGCGCGCTCGCCGACGCGAGCCACGCGGACGGCGTCGCGGCGGCGATGCTTCGGGAGACGACGAGCCTCGGCGTGCGTCGTTATCCGGTCGGTCGCGTCGAGCGGCCGCGTCGCGTGGTCGAGGTCGACACGGCGTTCGGCCGTATTCCGGTGAAGATCGCCGAAGGTCCATTCGGCCCGGCGCAGGTGAAGCCGGAGTTCGACGCGTGCGCGATCGCGGCGAAGTCGCACGGCGTTCCGGTGCGCGAGGTCGTGCGTGCGGCGCTCGTGGCCGCGAGCCTGCTCACGAAAATCGGCTGAAAACAGCCGAAATCACGCGTCGGCGCGTCCCCGTGCTCGTGCGGCTCCGGTGCCGAAATGCGCCCTCTTTCCGCGGAAACGCGGCTATGCTCCCCCGGCGCAAGGGTCCTCCGACAAAAGGAAAATTCCGAGATGAGCGTTTGCCCGCAGTGTGGTGCGCCGACCAACCCCAACGACAAATTCTGCAACGGCTGCGGCTTCTCGCTCGGCGCGCCGCCCGCGTTCGGAGGTGGAGCGCCCCAAGGGTTCGGAGCGCCCCCTCCGCCGTTCCAGCCGGGAGCGCCGCCTCCTGCGTCTCCGTTCGGCGCCCCGCCTCCGCCTCCCGCGGCGTCTCCGTATGGACCTCCGCCGCCGCAAGGGGGATCGCCCTTCGGGGCTTCGCCTCCCGGGGGTGGCTTCGGCGGTGGTCCCGGCGGCTCGGCACCGGCCGGGCAACGATGCCAGCAAGGTCACGACATTTTGCCGGGGCAGAGCTACTGCGCCATGGGCCATCCCATCGCGCTCGATCAGATGTTCGCGAGCGACGCGTACGGCGCACCGGCGCCGAGCCCCTTCCAACCCGCTGCGCAGCCGCCTCCGTTCGGTGCTCCGCCTCCGCAAGGCGGCGGAATGGGCATGGGAGGCCCTCCCCCGGGGGGAGGGGGCATGCCCGTGCAGCAAGCGAACTACGCAGGGGGGAGCTCGCCCGCGTTTCCTCAAGCCGTGCCCGGCCAGTACGACGCGAGCGGCTTCGCACAGAATCAGCCGTCTCCGAATCAAGGATTCGGCGCGCCGCCTCCCTTCGGAGCGCCGCCTCCGTTCGGTGGACAGCCCGGTGGGCCTCCCCCGCAGGGCGGCCAATTCCGTGGAGGATTTCCTCCGATGGGCGCGCCGGGCGCGCCGC
>JAICXU010001063.1 GCA_025934595.1 Polyangiaceae bacterium
CGAGCTCGACGAGAGGCATGTCCAGAAACGGATGCGCGACGCGGATTCCGGCGCGCGATGCGACCTCCTCGGTGATCTCGATCGCATCGGCGAGATACGTGGCCTTGGCGAACGAGTCGAACCTTTCGCTCGGGGTGTCGAGCGGCCGAAGGCGCCACCGTTTGCTCTCCTCGGCGAGGTACGCACGCAGCGCCGGACCTGCCCACGGCATCCATCGGCGGAAGACGTCGCGTCGACGTGCGACGCGCATCGGTGCTGGAAGCGAGCGCCCGACAGTCGGCCGCACGACATAATCGAAGACGCGCTCGAGGGTCGATACGTCGGATGGGCGCAAACGTGCGGCGATCACCGCCGATCCGAAATCACCGTGCGCCACGTCATGAGCGAGAGCTCGCGGAAGACCGTCGAAGAGATCGTCGCCGCCGGCGCCCGTCAACGCGACGTCTGCGCCTCGCTCGCGAGCCGCACGAAGAAGCGCGAAGTCGGTCGGTAAGCTCCAGCTCCAACCCGGCAAGGACGAGCTCTCGAGAAAAGAAAGAACGGACGAAGCCGCGTCGGCGGGCAAGACCTTCACCGCGACGATCCCGAACGAGCGTTCGAGCTCGTGCATGTACGGGCGATCATCCCCTTCTCCGGCGAAGTGCAACGCGATTGCATCCACCTCCGCGCGTTTCGCTCCACGAGAGATCGCGAGCGCAGCAGCCAACACGGCGGATGAATCGACACCGCCGCCCGCCAGGACCGCCACGTGCTTCGATCGGCCCACGCAGCGCGCGACGCTGTTCACGAAGAGTCGCCAGATCTCGGCGGCCGCGTCGAGTGGCTTGATCGAAAGCTCCGTGAGAGATCGCGTACGAGGCTCGAGTCGCACTTGTCCTCGTGGATCGATCTTCACGATGGAGTCGGGCGGAACTCGCACGACGCCCTCGAAGAGAGACGTCAGTGGAGACGGCGTCGACGTGACGGTGAGCAGTGCCGCCAAACGGTCTACGTCGACTCGCGCGCTCGCCCCGGCCAGATCCGAGGCGCGGCGCGCAACGGTGACCTCCGCGCCATCGATGCGAAGGTGCGTCGGGTGCAATCCGAAGGGAGCGCCCTCGAACGCGGTTTCAACGTTTCCGAGCGACTCTCGGCGCGCGATGCGCTCGTCCGATCTCGAACGAATCAAGCCCCCTGGCGTCGGGTGCTGACGCCGTCGCCGGGCGTCCTCGTCTTCGCCAGCGTGACGTCGCGCACGGAGCCCAGATAACGCAGCTTCGCCCCCGGATAAGGACGCTTCTTCGATGCCTTCCCCGGAACGTCGTTCTCTCGAACCTGCGCGCTCATCTCAAGCTCCTCGTGAAAGTTCATAGCATATGTTGCGGGCCGCCACGTCGAGATTCATGCTGCCGGTAGAGGTGCGGAAACAACGTGATTTTGGCTCATTTTCGCTCTTTTTTGCGCTCCAAAAAATACCGTCGAGCTCGGCTCACCGCTGCCGTGCTCGTCTTCCTTTCGTGCGCCACGGTTCGTCACGTCGACGAAACGCAAGTCCGCACGCTCGCCGCGCAGCGGCTCGATTGCGACGAAGCGTTCGTGCGCGTCGTCGCCGAAGAGAGCCCGGCAAAAGGCGTCGCGCGCTACGCGATCGAAGGCTGCGCACGCAAAGCCGAATACGACTGCACCGAGCACGCCCACGTCGTTTCGTGCGAGAGCACGGACAGCGTCGCGA
>JAICXU010000765.1 GCA_025934595.1 Polyangiaceae bacterium
CGCCGGGGTGCCCATCACGATCGATCTCGTGCGCCGCTCGTGGCAAACCGTCGTCGAGTCACGCGGCGACGCCGGCGGTCATTACGAAAGCAAAATCGTCGACAAAATCGCAGGAAGCTGCGTGATCACGAGCGCGGCGACGATCGCATCGTGCAACCTCACGCCTGCCGAGGCTGGCTACTACGTGCTGCACGCCCATGCGAAGGACGCGCGCGGAAACGATCTCGCCTCCAGCATCGGCATCTACGTCGTAGGAGACTCGGCCGACATCGGGTGGGCCATGGAAGATGCCGCGAAGCTCGAGCTCGTCACCGACAAGAAGGAATACGAGGTTGGCGACGTCGCCACCGTGCTCGTGAAAAATCCGTTCAAGGAGGCGGAGGCTCTCGTCACCGTCGAGCGCGCGGGCGTGTATCGGCAGGACAAACGAACGCTCGTGGGTCCCATGCCGACGTTGAAGTTTCCGATCACTGCCGATCTCGCACCGAATGCATTCGTGTCGGTCGAGATCGTACGAGGTCGTAGCAAACCAGCGCCGACGAAAGGCGCCGACGTCGGACAGCCCACGTATCGCCTCGGTTATGCGGAGCTCACGGTGAATCCGGAAGCGCGACGGCTGCACGTCGTCGTGACTCCGCAGCGCACGGACTATCGGCCCGGCGAGATGGTCGACGCGGACGTCGTCGTGAACGATCGAGCGGGGAAGGGCGTACGTTCGAACGTCACGTTTTATGCGGTAGACGAAGGCGTTTTGATGCTCACTGCGTATCGCACGCCCGATCCGATCCCCGTCTTCACTGCGCCGCGCGCGCTGAACGTCTTCGCGCTCGAGACACGTGACGACCTCGCGAAGGTGTTTCTCACGTCGCTCGGGAACGCGGGCGCCGACAAAGGCGATGAAGGCGGTGGCGGTGGCATGTCGGTGCGACAGGATTTTCGGACGACGGCCTACTTCGAGCCGAACCTCGTCACCGAAAACGGCCGCGCGCACGTGCGCTTCAAGCTCCCCGACGGTCTCACCACGTATCGCTTGATGGCGGTCGCGGCGGCGCAAGACGATCGATTCGGATTCGCGGAGTCGCACGTCACGACGAGCCGCAAGCTGATGGCCCGTCCCGAGATGCCACGGTTTCTCCGCGCCGGAGACTCGATCGACGCGGGCATCGTCCTGACGTCGAAGGGCATGCCGGCTTCGAACGTCGCGGTGACGGTCGCAGCGGACGGCATCGAGCTTCGCGGAGCTGCCACCCGCACGGTGGCGCTCCCGGCGAACGGAAGCGTCGAAGTCCGGTTTCCGTTCGTCGCCGCACGATCGGGCACCGCCAAGCTCACGTTCACCGCGAAATCAGGCTCGGAAACGGATTCCGTGCAAATTACACGCAATATCGAGACGCCGCTGAGCCTCGAGGCCGTGGCGCTGTACGGCGAGACGAAGGACGCGAGCGGCGAGAAGCTCGGCGATCTGAAATCGATGCGCGACGACGTCGGCGGTCTCGAGGTCACGCTCGCATCGACGGCGCTCGTCGGTCTGCAAGACGGCGTCGATCAGCTCCTCGACTATCCGTACGGATGCACCGAGCAGCTCACGAGCCGCATGGTGCCTTTCGTCGCCGCCTCGTCGCTCGGCAAAGACGGCGCGATCGAGCTCCCGAAAAATCTGAACGGGATCGTGAGCGACGCGATCGGCAAGATCGCGAAGAATCAGCAGGGCGACGGAGGCTTCGGGTATTGGATCGACTCCGAGCGCTCGTATCCGTGGCTCACGGCCTACGCGGCGTGGGGCCTCGATCAGGCGAAAAAACGCGGGTTTCAGGTGCCCGACTCGACGATGACGGCCGCAACCGGATACCTCCATCGCGACGTCACGTCGGGAAGCACGGAGCATCCGTGGGATCTCGCGGAAGAAGCGTTCGAGCTCGACGTGCTCGCCGAAATCGACAAGCCGGATCCGGGAGAGATCAATCGCCTCTACGAGGAGCGCGCAAAGATGCCGCTCTTTGCTCGCGCGCTGCTCGCACACGCGATGGCGGTCGCGAAGATGGACGCGAAAGAACGCGCCGAGCTTTTGCGAGATGTCGACAATCACTTGCGCGTGACGGGCGCGGGCGCGACGGTGGCCGAAAATCTCGGCGACGAATACGCGACGCTGCTCGACTCGTCGGGTCGCACGACCGCGTTCGTCATTCGCGCGCTCCTCGCCGACGACCCGAAGAGCGAGCTTGCCTCGCGTCTCGCGAAGGGTCTGCTCGCGATGCGACACGGCGGCGTATGGGAGTCGACGCAAGAAACGGCGTGGGCGCTCGTCGCGCTCGACGAGTATCGCAATGCGCAAGAAGCGAAGACGCCGGACTTCGACGCCAAGGTGTTCCTCGGCGACGACAGGATCTTCGGCGCGCCCTTCCACGAGCGGTCGTACGCCGCGAAGTCGACGAAAATCGGCGCAAAAGAGCTGTTTTCGCAGGGCGCAGCGGGATCGACGCTCGCGTTCCAAGTCGACGGCACGGGCTCGCTCTTCTACGAAGCGCGTCTTCGCTACGCGAAGAAGGAGCTGCCGACCGCGCCGC
>JAICXU010000363.1 GCA_025934595.1 Polyangiaceae bacterium
CGCCGCCCTTGCCGAAATCCGTGGCACCGCCTCTCCCTCTCCCAAGCAAGCCGCCGCCCGCGAAGCCGCTCTCGAGGGGAGCACCGCGATCGGTGCGGCCGCCCGCGGTTGCCGTGTCGCGCGCGGACGCAGCAGTGCCGAGCCTCGTGACGAACGACGCCGACGAGGCGACCGACAATCGCGACGCGCCGAACGGTCACAAGAAGTAGCTTCGATGAATCGCACCTTCTCTCTCCTTTCGCTCGCCGCGCTGGTCGGCGGCTGCGGAGGTGCGATCGGAACCGTCGGCAACGACGGCGGCGTCTCGTCCGATGCCGGAGCAAGCGACTCCGCTGCCGAGACCGCTCCACTCTCGCCGCTCGACGCGGGTAATTTCTGCACGGGCACGTCTCCGCGAATGATGGTGAACGGCGGCGAAATCACGGTCGTCAGCGTCACCGGAAAATCGATCGCGCTCGACTGCTGCGACTCAGCGGAGCTCAGCGTCGCGACGTCGGCATATCAGGCCCTCTTCGACGTGCTCTGGCGCGTTCCCGCGGGAGCGAGCGCAGTCCCGATCGATCTCACGACGCCGCCTCCGCATTTCACGATGGAGATCGATCTCGGCTGCGACCCGGCGACATCGTCGTGCGCCACGGCGAGCCCCGAGGCACGCTTCGCGACCGCGTTCAGCGGCTCGATCGAAGTGACGACGGACGCGAGCGGAACGAGCGTGAGCTACTGCGTCTCGGTCGCCGAATCGACGACCGCGCCGAACGCCGAGGTGCACTCGCTGGCGCTGTACGCGCCGAACGTGCCGTCAGGATTTTGAGCGCGGCCCGTCGCCCTTTCGCGACGGCTCTGAAAATCCCTCACTTATTTTTCTTGTTCTGACTCTGCGCGAGCAGATCGCCGAACGTACCGAACTTCGCTTCGCGTTTCACTTGCTGGCGATACTGCTGATACGCGTTGCGCTCGGAGTCCTGCTGCATCGCCTTGATCGAGAGCTTCACCTCGCCGCGGCGCGGATCGATCTCGACGACCTTCGCCTCGAGCTCTTTGCCGACGGGAAAGAGCTTGCGCATCTCGGTGCCGCGCGGCGTGCCGGTGGCAGCCGCGGTGATGTAGCCGCGCGCGTGACGGCCCGTCGCGCCGAGGATGCGCACGACGAGGCCCGCGCTCTCGGGATTCACGACGACGACCTTCACCATCTTGTGGATCTGCACGCGTTGCGGCGTTTCGTTCGCGGCTTCGCCCGTGGGCGCAGGATGCAGCGCGATTTTGTGCGTGCCGGTGTCGAGCGAAGACACGACCACGTCGATCGAGTCGCCGACTTTCACGATCTCGTTCGGATGCTCGATGCGCTTGCCCGCGTTCGCGCCGGTGGTGTGGAACATGTCGGCGGCGTGGATCAATCCGTCGACGCCGCTCTCGAGCTCGACGAACGCGCCGAACGGTTGCAAGCGAACGACCTTGCCCGCGTGCTTCGTGCCGACGGCGTATTTCGTCGCGACGTCGCCCCAGGGATCGGGGATCGTCTGCTTGTGCGAGAGCCAGATTTTGCCCTTGTCGTCGATCTTGAGGATGACGACCTCGGTCTTTTTTCCGACCTTGAAGACGTCCGACGGCGTGTCGCTTCGGTTGTGGCTCATCTCGCTCAGCGAGACGAGACCTTCGACGCCGCCGATGTCGACGAATGCGCCGAAGGGAACCACGCTGCGCACGGTGCCTTCGACTCTGTCGCCGGGCTTCACCTTCGAGAGCGCGAGCTCGCGTGCTGCTTTCGCTTCGACCTCGAGCATCGCGCGGCGCGAGAGCACGATGTCGCGACCACGTTTCGCATATTGCGTCACGTGGAACGGCAGGCGTTTTCCGACGAGCGGATGAAGATCGCTTCCGAGATGCAGTGACATGTGCGAGCCCGGCGCGAATGCGCGAAGGCCGTCGACGTCGATCTCGACGCCGCCTTTGATGACGCCCGTCACGAGCCCGAAGATTTCCGTTTTGTTTTTGAACGCCGCTGCGAGCGCGGGCTTCGCTTTGCCGGCGCGCTTCGGATGGTGCGTGAGGACGATCATGCCGCCGCGGCCACCGTCGTTGTGCACGACGCCGACGAACGTCGCGCCCGCTTCGAGCACGACCCGCGGAAGCTGGATGACGCCTGGCTTGGGCTCCGCTTCTGCCGGCGCTTCGTCGGGTGCGGCCTCGCCGGGTGATGCCTCGCCGGGTAATGCCTCGCCGTTCGCCTCGATGATTTCCGTGGTTTCGCTCGCGTCCGGGGCGGCGTGCTCCGCGGGCTCGGCCGCCGCTTCTGCAGCGAGGGCAGGCTCGCTCGGCGCGGCCGCCGGCGCATCGCCTTCGTTCTTTTCGCCGCCGCGCAAAATGGCTTCCGCCTCGGCCTCGCCCTTCCGCGCGTCTTCGTCGGCTTGATCGGCGACGTCTTCCGGGAGCGTGAGCTCGAGCTTGTCGAACACCGCCTTCGCTTTGCCGGCGACGTCGATGAAGATCGCGTCTTCGCCGATGTCCAAAATTTTTCCGAAGACGACGTCGCCCACGTTGAACGCGGGACGCTCGCGATGCGGATCGCGATGCGGCTTCGCCTTCTTCTCTTTTTTCGCGTCTTTTTTCGTCGTGGGCTCGCCCGGCTTCGCGTCGGCATGCGCGTGCGTGCCTTCGCCCGCAGCTGCCGCGCCGTCTGCGCCCGCCGCTGCCGCTTCTCCGCTCGCGCCCGGAGCGCCCTGGCCGTGCTTCTTCCGACGACGACGCCTTCGCTTTTTCTTTTCGCCGCCTTCGGGTGCGCCGCCGCCGGCCGCCGCCGCTCCGCCTTCCGCTGCCGGCGCGTCGTCCGACGCCGATGCTTCTTCGCCGTCCTCCGCGTCGTCGTGATCCGCGCTCTCTCCGTTCGTCGCTGCAGGCGCAGCTCCGGCGTGATCAGCGTGCGTGGGTTGCGCGTGCGAAGCTTCGGGTGCGGTCGCTTGCGTTTCGGAAGATTGCGCAGGCGCGCTCGCTTCCGAAGGCTCGTGCGGGACCGCCGGCGATTCGGCCGGCGTTTGGGTCTCGGAGGAATTCACGGGTGACGTCTCTACTTGTTCTGGCTAGCGGGGGCGAGAGCTATAGCGCACATCGCCGCCTTTGTCGTCACGCGGCGGTTTTGGCCTTCGGAGCGATGAAATCGGTCGCCAGGCCGTGGGCGGCCAGGCGGTTTTGATAATAGAAGAGGAGGCGGGTGTCGGTCAGCAGGAGATCGCGCCCCGAGGCCGCGATGATTTCGTGCGAGTGGTATCCCGAAAACGCGCGAATGGCTTGGCCAATCACGTCGTCGCCGTTCGCGTTCGCGATCGCCGCCCCCATCACGATCTGCCCATTTTCGTGCTGTTCCCGAATGCGGCCGAGGAGCGCATCGACGTCGGCGGCGAGCTCGGCCCGAGGGACGCGCACGTTGTCCTGATGCCGGAGGAGCGCAAAAATGTCGGGCTTGCCGCCGCTCCGGCCCGTCGATGCCGATTGTTTGAGCCGATCGAATGCGGCCGCGGCGACGACGTGCGTGGCCATGACGACGGTGTCTCGTTTGTAGGCCTCGCAAATCGCCTCGCCGAGCTCGCGCGTGTATTGCGCGTCGCGCTGCCCTTCGCGGACGGGCTTGTCGGCGGTGTCGAGAATGTAGCTCTTGGCGTCGATGGCGCGATCGCGGCGATCGTGGCTCTGTCCGCGCACGTCGACTTTGTTGCCGAAGCAATCGAGCGGATCGGAGAAACGAATCACGACGCTCGATTCGGCGCGCACGAGCTTTTGCATGAACGCCGCGATGCGACCGACGCGCGTCGATTCGTCGTCCTCGATGATGTAGCGAGCTTTCCCTTCCTCTTGCAGGAAGTCGTCGATGAGCGTCTCGGCTTCGAGCGTGAGCAGATAATTGATCGTCGCCGGAACGAAGAACACGCGCTGCGGGCGACCCCGCTCCGTCGATCGAATGAACGCATCGAGACCGGTTCCCGCGAGACCGAGCTTCAATCTGCGTTCGACACCGCCCGATCGCGATCGCGTTCCGCCCGGAAAAAACAGGCTGTGATAGCCGCGCTCGATGAGCACCGTCGAATACGCTTTGAGGACGTCTTTGTAGAGCGCGTGCTTCAACCGCCGGTCGACGCGATACGCGCCGAGGTTGTGCATGAAGAACGAGAGGACGGGATTCGTGAACAGATTTTTTCCGGCGCCATACGTGGCCGGCGGCAAATTCGATCGCTCGAGCGCGAAGCCGAAGACGACCGAATCGAGATTCGAGAGATGCGTGGGCGTGAAGACGAGCGTGCCGAGCGTCGAGAGCTCGCGGATCGTGTCGACGGGCCCTTCGATTTTCATCTGCGCATCGAGCGCGCTGAGATCGCCCGCGCGCATGAGATTTTTCAAGATGTGTCGGGGCTTCAAGAGCGCGCCGAGCACAGGAACGCCGGCGCGCGTCACCGCTTTGTAGACCTTCGGATCGAAGTTGCCGGCGACGTCCCAGGCATAATGCTCGGCGAGCTCGCTGATTTTGTCGCGCCGCGCGGCATCGCTCATTTTGCCGAGCCCGCCCGCGAGACTTCGCCACTCGGTGTAGGCGTCGCCGCCGCCGCGCTCGAGCCGCTTCATTTCGAGATACGCGGCGTCATTCAGAACGAGGAGCGGATCGGTGACCGACGACGCCACACGCTTCGCAACCTCCTCCACGATCTGCGAACGGGCGGCATTGAACCCCAG
>JAICXU010000615.1 GCA_025934595.1 Polyangiaceae bacterium
GCGAGCATCGTCGACGCGTCGCCCGAGCAATGGGCTTCGATGGAGTCACGCGAAGCGATCCTCGCGCGAACCGAAGGCGCGCGCGAGGTCACCGACGACAACATGGCGTGCGAGTGGGATCAGGTACCGCCTGCAGACGAATGAGGACGCAGAAAAGAAAACCGCCAGGTCGCGAAGGCGCCAAGAATCGAGGGATCGCAAACACCCAATCCTTCTTGCTTGGCGCTCTCGGCGTCTTGGCGGTTCCTCTTTTGCCGAAGCGCGAGTCTCACATATCGAAGTCGCCGCCCATGCCTCCCATACCGCCCATTCCGCCCATGCCACCCATTCCCCCCATGCCTCCTCCGCCACCATCGCCCGCGGCTTCTTTCTTCGGGCGATCGGCGACGACGGCTTCGGTGGTGAGCATCATGCTCGCGACGCTGGCGGCGTATTCGAGGGCGGAGCGGACGACCTTCGCCGGATCGATGACGCCGGCCTGAAGGAGGTCTTCGAATTTGTCGTTCGCGGCGTTGAAGCCGAAGCCTGCTTTTCCGCCGCGGACTTTTTCGACGACGACGGCGCCTTCGATTCCCGCGTTCTTCGCGATTTGCCGAATGGGCTCCTCGATCGCGCGTCGCACGAGATTGACGCCTTCGCGCTCCCAGTCGGTGACGTCGAGCTTGTCGAGCGCCGTGGCTGCACGGAGCAGCGTGACGCCGCCGCCGGGCACGACGCCTTCTTCGACTGCAGCGCGCGTGGCGTGGAGCGCATCTTCGACGCGCGCCTTTTTCTCTTTCATCTCGGTCTCGGTATGCGCGCCGACTTTGACGACCGCGACGCCGCCCGCGAGCTTCGCGAGCCGCTCCTGCAGCTTCTCTTTGTCGTAGTCGCTCGTGGACGATTCGATCTGCTTGCGGATCGTTTCGACGCGGCCCTTGATCTGCTTTTGGTCGCCGGCGCCATCGACGATGGTGGTGTTGTCCTTGTCGATCGTGACGCGCTTGGCGCGGCCGAGATCTTTCATCGTGAGTGAGTCGAGCTTGATGCCGAGATCGTCGGACGCGACCGAGCCTGCCGTGAGCGTGGCGATGTCGGCGAGCATTTCCTTCCTGCGGTCGCCGAAGCCCGGCGCTTTCACGGCGCAGACTTTCAGTGTGCCGCGGAGCTTGTTCACGACGAGCGTCGCGAGCGCTTCGCCGTCGACGTCTTCGGCCACGATGAGAAGCGGCCGCGCATCGCGCGCGACTTGCTCCAAGATCGGAATGATGTCCGCCATCGTCGAGATTTTTTTCTCGCTGATGAGAATGGCGGGGTCTTCGAGCACGGCCGTCATCTGCTCGGGATCGGTGACGAAGTACGGCGAGAGATAACCGCGATCGAATTGCATGCCTTCGACCACGTCGACGGTCGTGTCCGCGGTCTTCGACTCCTCGACCGTGATCACGCCTTCTTTGCCGACTTTTTCCATCGCTTCGGCGAGCTTCTGTCCGATCTCCGCGTCGCCGTTCGCGCTGATGGTGCCGACCTGCGCGATGTGCGCTTTGTCTTTCGTGGGCGTCGCGAGCTTCTTGATCTCCGCCGTGATCGCGGTGACGGCTTTGTCGATGCCGCGCTTCAAATCGAGCGGATTGTGCCCCGCTTCGACGAGCAAGAGACCATGCGTATAGATCGCTTGCGCGAGCACGGTCGCCGTCGTCGTTCCGTCGCCG
This sequence comes from Polyangiaceae bacterium, assembly GCA_025934595.1. Classification (GTDB taxonomy): domain Bacteria; phylum Myxococcota_A; class Polyangia; order Polyangiales; family Polyangiaceae; genus JAICXU01. Next base: position 1,692 of record JAICXU010000615.1, read on the forward strand.
GCGTTGTCGCTCGTCTTGCTCGCGACCTCGCGCACCATCTGCGCGCCCATGTTCTCGAACTTGTCGCCGAGCTCGATTTCCTTCGCGACCGTCACGCCGTCTTTCGTGACGACGGGCGGACCGAAGCTCTTCTCGATGACGACGTTGCGACCCTTCGGGCCGAGCGTGACTTTGACCGCGTTGGCGAGGAGGTTCACTCCGTGGAGGATTTTTTTGCGTGCGTTCCTGCTGTAGACGATCTCTTTGGCGCTCATCGAAAGCTCTCCGATTTTCTTTTCGCGATTTTTTCCGAACGATTCGGCCGTCTATTCGGTCGACTACTCCAAGATTGCGAGGATGTCGCCCTCGGTCATGAGGAGATGTTTTTCTCCGTCGTGCGTGACCTCGGTGCCTGCGTAAATCGAGTAGAGGATTTTGTCGCCGGGCTTCACTTGCAAGGGACGAAGCTTGCCTTTTTTCGTCTCGATGCCGTGACCCACGGCGAGGACCTCGCCGAACACGGGCTTCTCCCGCGCCGTATCCGGAATGAAGATGCCGCCGGTCGAGGCCTCCGCCGGAGTGTTGCGTTTCACGAGTACTCGCTCCCCGAACGGACGAACTTTGTGCGACATGGGACTCCCTCCGAACCTCAACTTTTGCCCGCGTTTTCTGCTTTCGGGCGCGCGAGAAGTTCGTTCGAGCCGCTCGCGTCGTCAAGTAGAGATCGCCGGCATCGCTCGGATTTCGCCGCTTGACTCTCGGCGCGCCGAAAGTATTGTGCGCCCGCGCGAGCGTCCCCAGCTCTTCATTGGGGGATCGTCTAATGGCAGGACGCCAGATTCTGGCTCTGGCTATCTAGGTTCGAATCCTAGTCCCCCAGCCAGGCGCCCGCTCAGGCAGCACCAATCACCTTATTTTTAGCTTCTTTCGAAAGATTCATCGGTTTCATCAGGGCCCCATCGTCTAGCGGTTAGGACACCGGCCTCTCACGTCGGGAACATGGGTTCAATTCCCATTGGGGTCGCTGGTTTTCGCACCGCTATTGGCGCAGCGTCAGCGCGCATTGGCGTAGGTGAGTGTAGGCGCGCGAGATGCATCCATCCGCGCGGAATGCGGATTTTGCGGTCACTTGCTGTCGTCTTCCTCGCCTCGGCTGTGTCGGGGTGCTCGGAAATTTTGGGGCTCGATTCAGGTGAGGTCCTCGACGACGAGGCCGGTTCGACCTCGATCGACGGCGTCTCCGACGAAGCGAGCGTGTCGGGCGATGCAGGATCGACCGCCACGACCGGCGGAGGCGACCCCGATGCGGCCGCGACGGTCGACGCCGGCATGACGCCGGACGGCTCGGCGCTTTCTTGCGGACCCGGCAAGGCCGACTGCAACGGAGATCCAAAGGATGGTTGCGAGGCGAACCTCGACGATCCCAGCCACTGCGGAAGCTGCACGAATCGCTGCCCCGCCATGTCCGCCTGCGTGGCGGAGACTTGCTGCTTCAGCGCGCACGTCGCCTGCACGCAGAATTCGGATTGCTGCAGCGGCAATTGCGACAAGGACAAGCA
>JAICXU010000149.1 GCA_025934595.1 Polyangiaceae bacterium
CGTCGATCGCGCCGTCGCGGTCGACATGAAGGCGCGCTGGCCGAACGCGCGCACGATGCAGCAAGCGCTTCGTCTCGCGTCGCTGCTCGTGCAGGCGGCAGGAACTCCCGAGGGCGATGCCACCGCGTCTTCGATCGCCGCGCTCTATGCGCCTCCGCAGATCACGGCCGACGGCACCGAGCCGGAGGGCGGCGCCGAAGTATCGCCCACGCCGACGGGCGACGAGCGCGGCGTCACGACCGGCCGCGCGATCACGAAATCGAACGAAGACCTCGCCGAAAAAGCGGCGAAGGGCGGAAGCTCCAAGTGGATCTTCATCGGCATCGCGATGGTGCTTGCGGTCGTCGCCTTCGTTTTGCGCGGGAAAATAAGCCAGATCGTGCACCCCGTGAGCGCCGCGCCGGACACGACGAGCTCGAGCGCGCCGCCTCCGCCTCCCGCCGACACGTCGACCGCGGCCACTCCTTCCCCTTCGGCGAGCGCGGCGGCGGCTGCGAGCGCATCGGCCGCGAGCGACATCCTCGACATCGATTCGCTCGAAAAGAAGCCGGGCACGTTCGCGTACGGAAAACCCATCTCGAGCACGGCCGCCACTGCCGCCGCGGGCGCGAAGGGCAAAGGCGCGGGCAAAGGCAAGACGCCCGACGCGGGAATGAGTCTCGGATTCTGATCGCCCGGATTGCGCGCTACGGAACGAGAAGGATCTTTCCTTTGACCTTGCGCTCTGCCATGCGAAGGAGCGCTTCGCTCGCGCGTTCGAACGGGATCTTGTCGTCGACGTGCGGCTTCAGCTTTCCCTCGCGCACCCATTCGAAGACGCGTTCTCCATTTTTTCGATTGCGCGCCGGATCGCGCATCGCGAACTGGCCCCAAAAGACGCCCACGATCTGGCAGCCCTTCAAGAGCACCAAGTTCAGCGGGATTTTCGGGATGTCGCCCGACGCGAAGCCGATGACGAGATAGCGGCCTTCCCACGCCGTCGCACGCAGCGCCGCTTCGGAGTACGAGCCGCCGACTGCGTCGTAGACGACGTTCGCGCCCGCGCCTCCCGTGATGGCCTTCACGCGCTCTTTCAAATCTTCTTTCGCGTAATTGATCCCTTCGTCCGCGCCCTGCTCTTTGCAGAACACGATTTTTTCGTCGGTCGATGCGGCCGCGATCACGCGCGCGCCGAGCCATTTTCCGAGCTGAATCGCCGATACGCCGACGCCCCCCGCGGCGCCGAGCACGAGCAGTGTGTCGCCCTTTTGGATCGCGGCGCGATCGACGAGCGCATGAAATGTCGTGAGATACGTGAGGAGCGTGGCGGCGGCGACGTCGAACGAGACCTCGTCGGGTATGCGCACGCACGTGACCTCGGGCGTCGTGACGAGCTCGGCGAAAGAACCGTGGATGCCGGTGAAGGCGACGCGATCTCCCGGCTTCACCGATTCGACGCCGCTGCCGACGGCGCGCACGATGCCCGCCGCTTCGCCCCCCGGGATGAACGGAGTCGGCGGCTTGAATTGGTATTTTCCGTAGCTCAAAAGCACGTCGGGAAAATTCACGCCCGCCGCTTTCACCTCGACGAGCACCTCACCGGCGAGAGGTGATGGATCGTCGAGCGTGTCGACGCGAAGACCTTGGGGACCTGACGTTTCGTGAATACGCACGGCTCGCATGCGCGCGAGCGTAGCGACAAATCACGCGCCGCGAAATACAGGGAAAAATACGCGTGGCGCACGCTTCTTTCGCGTGCAGCGCGTGGCCGCCTCCATGTAGCAAACCGTGAACGCGCGCCGTGGCGAGGTCGTGCGGTTCACGCCCGAGCGGTGCCACGTGTGATTGTGAATCAGCAAAACCTCTCCTGCTTTCACGGGGAGCGGCTGCGCGTGCATATCAGGTGTCCGATCGGACAGATGATTGTCGGGTACGACACCCCCGAGCGGAGTCACGAGCCCGCGGAGGTGCGACTTCGGAAAGACTTCGACGCAGCCCGCTTCGATCGGCGCGTCGTCGAGCGCGGTCCACACTTGCAGCTTCGGCTCGCGATCGATGCCCCAGAATTTTCCGCCGTCTTGGTGCCACGGCAGATTCGTTCCGCCGTTCGCCTTCTTGCTCATGAGAAGCGCGCGATAGATGACGATGTCGGGACCGATCACGCGCTTCGCGATTGCCTCGAACACGGGGTGATTGATCCAGGCGCGATAAAGCGGGTCGATCTCGAGCTTTTCGATCTTGCGATAATTGAGGCTCGGGCCTTCGTAGCCTTTGCCGTACGTGAGGTCGCCGTAGCTCCCGGACGCGGTGTCGATCTGGAAGAACATGCCTTCGTACCTCACCGTGCCGAGCATCAATTCGTCGGCGCGTGCGCGGAGCTTCGCGAGCGTCTCGTCGTCGGCGACCTTTCCGACGCGCGCGAATCCGTCGCGCTCGTAGCCCTCGAGGATGCGATCGAGATCGATCATCGCGCGTAGGTGGCGTCGGTCCCGGCGAATGCGATCGACAGCTCGTCGATTTTTTTCATGAGAGGCTCGTCGACGTCTTTCGCGATCGCGTCGATCGCTTGATCGAGCTGCGCGACTGTACCGGCGCCGACGAGGATCGAGTCGACCCCGGGGCGATTCGCGAGCCAAGCGTAGGACAAATCGACGAGCGACATGCCCGCTTCCTTCGCCACGCCCTCGAGCGCGCTCTTGAGCTCGAAGAAGTGATCGGACCAATAGCGCCGCTGATAGAGCGCATTCTTGTCGAAGCGCGAGCCCTTCGTGACCTCTTCTTTCACGTGAGGCCGCGCGAGAAGCCCGCCGGCGAGCGCGTTGTAGGTCGTCGTGTGGATGGGGTGCTTCTTCGTGAGCTTGAAGTATTCGATGTCGAGCTGGCGGATCAATAAGTTGTAGAGCTGCTGCGACACGACCGGCCGCTCGCGTTTCGCCTCGTCGCAAATCCGGAACATCTCGAGGATCTGCCACGACGCAAAATTCGAAATGCCAAAATGCCTTATTTTTCCCTTCGAAATGAGATCGAAGAGCGTCGCCAGCGATTCTTCGATCGGCGTTTCGTAATCGGGCACGTGCAAATAGTAGAGGTCGACCACGTCGACGCCGAGCCGCGTCAAGCTGCCGTCGATGGCGCGCTCGATCGCCGCGCGCGAGAGCCCCTCGAGCTTGCCGCCGATTCGGCCGAAGCCGACCTTCGTCGCGATCATCACGCCCTCGGCGCGGCTGGATTTCTCTTTCAATGCCGCGCCGAGAATTTTCTCGCTCTCGCCGCCTTCATACGCATTCGCGGTGTCGAACAAAACGCATCCGCGCTCGATGGCGCGGTGCACCATGCGGCGTGCTTCCGCGGCTGGCGTCCGCTTGCCGAAATTCATCGTGCCCACCGACACGAGCGCGCGCTCGCCGGCGAGGCGCGGCCGCAAATAGGGTGACCTCGAAGCGTTCATGGCGCGTAGGATAGCGCGAAGAAAATGGCTCAAAAGAAGATCGCGATCTTGGTCGGAGGCGGCCCCGCGCCCGGCATCAACAGCGTCATCGGCGCCGCCACCATTCGCAGCTGTCTCTCGGGTTACGAAGTCATCGGCATCCAAGAGGGCTTCAAGTGGCTCATGGAAGGCGACACGCATCACACCGTGCCGCTCACGATCGAACAGACCTCGCGCATCCACTTTCGCGGCGGCTCGACGATCGGCATCGCGCGGGCGAACCCGACGAAGGATCCGAGCCTCCTCGCCAAGGCGCACGACAGCCTGAAAAAACTCGGCGTCGGCAAGCTCATCACGATCGGCGGCGACGACACGGCATTTTCCGCGCACAAGCTCGCGCAAGCGTCCGGAGGCGACCTCGCCGTCGTGCACGTGCCGAAGACGATCGACAATGATCTCGATCTCCCCTTCGAAATTCCCACGTTCGGATTCCAGACCGCGCGTCATCTCGGCGTCGGAATCGTGCAGAACTTGATGACCGACGCGCGCACCACGTCACGTTGGTATTTCGTCGTCGCGATGGGGCGCAAAGCCGGGCATCTCGCGCTCGGCATCGGAAAAGCGGCCGGAGCCACGCTGTCGCTGATCCCGGAAGAATTCCATGGTGCGCGCATGCGGGCGATCGTCGACACGCTCGTCGGTGCGATCTTGAAGCGTCTCTCGTACGGACGCTCGGACGGTGTCGCGGTGCTCGCCGAAGGTCTCGTCGAGATCTTGCCGGAGAGCGATCTCGTCGAGCTCGCGAACGTCGAACGCGACGCGCACGGTCACATCCGCATCTCCGAAATCGATTTCGGAAACATCATCAAGAAAGCGGTCGAAAAGAGGCTCGGCGAGCTCGGGGTGAAGACGACCATCGTCGCCAAGAACATCGGCTACGAGCTCCGCTGCGCCGACCCGATTCCGTTCGACATGGAGTACACGCGCGACCTCGGCTACTGCGCGGCGCGCTTCATCATCGAAGGCGGCACGAACGCGCTCATCACGCTGCAAAACGGCCATTTCAAGCCGATGCCGTTCGAGCACATGATGGACCCGGAAACCGGGCGCATGCGCGTCCGCATGGTCGACGTCGAGTCGACGCGCTTTCGCATCGCGCAGACGTACATGCTGCGGCTCAAGAAAGAAGACTTCTCGAACCCCGCGGCGCTCGGCAAGCTCGCGCAGGTCGCGCACGTCACGCCGGACGAGTTCCGCGCGCAGTTCGAGCATCTCGTCGTGAACGAGCTCCCGCCGATGACGTTTCCGCCGCCCGCCGTCGCGTGAGCGAAACGCGGCCTATTTTTTCTTGTTGAAGAAGCCGCCGAAGATACCCTTCGCGTCATCGCGATGCGCGTCGCGGCTGATGGCCTGCGAGTCGCTGCGCGTGCGCTGCAAAGGCTCGCGCCCGGGCTGCGTCTGCGGCTTGCCGCCGCGCATGTTGTAGAGGCGCAGCTCGCGTTGCGCGTCGACGTTGCGCGGGTTCAGCTCGATGACCATGCGAAAATCGCGCATCGATTCGCGCGTGCTGCCCATTCGCTTGTACAGCATCGCGCGATAAAAATACGCACGCTCGCAGCTTTCGTTCTGTTCGATCGCTTGCGACAAGGCTTCGATGAAGCGCGGCGTTCCCGACATCGATGCGGAGCCGGGCTTCGTCGCCTCGATCCACGTGAGGAACGCGAGATATTCGGCTTGCTTCGGATCGAGCTCGTTCGCGCGACGCACGAGCGCTTCGGCGCCAGGCACGTCGTTTCGCTTGAACATGATCTCGGCTTTTTGAAAGAGCTGCGCGGCCTCGACGACTTTGACGATCGTCTCTTGCTCCACCGTCTTCGTCGAGCCGCCTCCGGAAATCAGCTCGATGTATTTTACACGCTTCTCCGAATCGACGAGCGTCTGGTACGCCTCGTTCATGTGGGAAAAGACGCGCGCGCATGCGTCTTTCGAATCGGCCAGCACCGATGGCAAGCGATCCGGGTGCCACTGTTTCGCGAGCGCGAAGAATGCGGCTCGTATGGCGTCGGTCGATGCGTCGCGCGGCACGCCGAGCATCGTGAAGTAATCCTCTTTTTCGATCGCCGCGGCGCGGTCCTGGATTCGCTTGCGCGTCGCCTCGCCCATGCTGGGCGGAATGCTGTCCGGCGCGATGCTGATGCGCCGGGGCGGGTTCGAGCTGCTCGAGCCAGCCGGTGCCATGCTGATGCGCGCAGGTGGATTCGAGCTCGTCGCGTCCGAGGGCGTCGTCGCCGCGATGGCCGGCGGTATCGACGCTACTTTCACGTGGTCGCTGAAGCTGTCGAGCTGAGGTCGCGCCGCGCCGGCTTCGACTTTCTTCGTGACGAGCAGGACGTAGAGAATGCGCTTGGCGCGCGGCGAAATTTTTTCGAGGTCGGCGAGCACGGTCGCGCGATCGCGCATGCGGGCGATGACGCGGCTTTCTTCGGCGTCGAACCCGAAGACGTCGGTGTCGGTGTTCGCCGCGATCTTCAGTGGCACCTCAGCCGTGCGATCGACGATGGCATCGACCTGCTTCGACGCGAGCGCATCGCGCAGGGGATGCCAGACGAGCGAGAGCGGATCGATCGACGCCTGAGGTGCTGCCGGCAGCGCGTCGAATTTGTCGTAATAGGCGAACGGCGTGGATCCCGGCAGCGAAAAGAGGCTGCGAACGCGTGACGAGGCCTGCGCCGGGGTCGTTGCGTTCTCTTGCGAGGTCGCGACCTTCGCGAGCATGCCGCCTTCGAACACAAGCGCAGCCGTGCTTCCGTTTTGTCCGAGCTCCATGGTTCCGCGCAGCTGCCGTTCACGGGCATAAATGAGGAGGTGCGCCAAGGGACGCTGGTCGAGCGTTCCTTTTGCGATCGGCGGTGGCCTTTCCCCGTTCACCATGAGCTTCGAACTCGGATTACACTGCCTGAGGGGGAAGCCTGCAAGCCTCGCCGCATCGACATGGCAAAATCGTCCCTCCAAGCCATCCCGAACCAGCTCGCGCAATTCGAGATCGTGCGCCGTCTGGGTGCCGGTGGCATGGCGGAGGTGTTTCTCGCGAAGAAGCGGGGGGCGGAGGGGACGTTCAAGCTACTTGTCGTCAAAAGAATCCTTCCTACGCACGGCACCTCGCGTCGCTTTCGGACAATGTTCGTCGAGGAAGCGCAGCTCGCAACCCGGCTGAATCACCCGAACATCGTTCAAGTCTACGAGTTCTTCGACAGCGGTGACGAGGGGCAGCTCCTCGCGATGGAGTTCGTCGAGGGCCCCGACCTCGGCATGCTCATGTCGAGCGCGAAGGCCAAAGGCACGCGCGTGCCGCCGTGGGTGGGCGCGTGGATCATCGCGGAGGCGGCAAAAGGGCTGCATTACGCGCACGAGAAAAAAGACGAAGGTGGTGCGCCGCTCGAGATCGTGCATCGCGACGTCTCGCCGCAGAACGTCCTCCTTTCCTTCGAAGGCGGCGTGAAAATCGCCGATTTCGGCATCGCGAGCGCGAAGCTGTTCGTCGAAGAGCAGGGCGTCCTGAAGGGCAAGTTCGGCTACATGTCGCCCGAGCAAGCGCGGGGCGAAAAAGTCGATCGCCGAAGCGACATCTACGCGCTCGGCGTGATTCTTTGGGAGGTGCTCACCGGCCGGCCGATTCACGGAGGCCTCGGCGGCGAAGCGCTGCTCGACATCGTGCGCTCGGGTTACATCGAGCCGCCCACGACGTATCGCGAGGTGCCGGCGGAGCTCGAAGCGATCACGATGAAGGCGCTCGAGCCGCGCCGC
>JAICXU010000716.1 GCA_025934595.1 Polyangiaceae bacterium
CTCCATCTCGCTTTCGATTGCCGCGGCCGCCATGTTCGTCGCGTGCGGGTCGAGCGACGTGCATCAGCGCGACTACGGAGTCCCGCCCGATGCCGGGTTCAATACGGGAAATGGAAACGGCGGAAGCGGCTACGGATCGGGAGGCAACAACGGCGGCAACACGTTCGTGTGTCCCGACGAGCTTCGCCAGTGCGCCGAGACGTTCACGCTTCCCGACGCGGGCTACTCGAGCGTCGAGCTTCGCGGCGACTATCGCGACGGCGCGTGGCAAGCGGGCGATGCGCTCACGAAAGCGGGATCGACGTGGTCGGTCTCCGTGCAAGTTCCGCTCGGCAAGGTCGTTCAATACAAATTTTTCGTGAACGGTACGACGTGGCTGCTCGATCCGGTGAACACGCAGACGTACACGGACGGCAGCGGCAACGTGAACAGCATCGCGCAGCCGGTCACGTGCACCGATTTCACGTGCGCCGATCCTCCCGTGCCGCCGCCCGGCGTCTACGACTGGCGCGACGCGGTCATGTATTTCGTCTTCGTCGATCGCTTCGCCGAAGGCGGCGTTCCGAACTGCAGCGTCGGTGGCACGTCGCAGTCGAATCAAGCGAACGGCAACTACGAAGGCGGTGACTGGAAAGGCGTCACCGCGAAGATCGACAGTGGATATTTCACCGACCTCGGCGTGAACACGCTCTGGATCACGGTCCCCGTGAAAAATGCGGACACCGACGCGTATCCCGGCGTCGGCGGCGACAGCCACGTCTACTCCGCCTACCACGGCTATTGGCCCAGCGACATGACGCAGCTCGAGCCGTGTTTCGGATCGCAACAAGATCTGAAAGACCTCGTCGATCACGCGCACGCGAAGAGCCTGAAGATCCTCTTCGACTTCGGCATGGTGCTCACCACCGTCGATGCGCCGGTCTACTCGCAGCATCCGGACTGGTTCTGGCCGAATCAAAATCCGAACACCGGCGGCGACTGCATCTGTGGACAGGGCTGTGACTGGAACGCGGACGGCCTGCGTTGTTGGTTCGCGCCGTATCTTCCGCATTGGAACTACACGAACGCGGACGCGCGCAATTTCTCCGTGAACGCCGCCGTCGCGCTCGCGCAGAACATGGGCATCGACGGATATCGCCTCGACGCGATCAAGCAAGTCGACGGCAGCTGGCTCACGCAAGCGCGGTCGCAAATCCAATCGCAGATCGTCGCGAGCCAGCCGATCCCGCAGCGTTATTACATGGTCGGCGAGACGTACGACTTCGACAATCGCGATTACATCAAGTCGTTCATCGATCCCGCGACGAAGCTCGACGGCCAATTCGATTTCCCGCTCCGCAAGCGTCTCGTCGAAGCGACGATCATGCGGAAATACACGGGGATGAACGACCTCGCCGCGTTCATGGATTCGAACGTCTACTACTACGGCGTCAATGCCGTGATGAGCACGTTCATCGGCAACCACGACTTGCCACGCGTGATTCATCTCGCGGAAGACACGCCGATGTGGAGCGATCAGGCGAGCGACGGCAAAGATCGCAATTGGTCGAATCAGCCGGTGCTTCCGAATTATCGAAGCCCCTTCGAGCGCGTCGCGAATGCGTTCGCGGTGCTCCTGACGAACCAGGGCATCCCGCTGATTTATTACGGCGACGAAATCGGAATGAACGGCGCCGGCGATCCCGACAATCGCCACATGATGTACTTCAGCGGCTGGACCGCCGATCAGCAGTACCTCCACGATCGCATCAAGACGCTCACGACGATCCGCGCCGCGCACCCGGCGCTCCGACGCGGGCATCGCACGACGATCGGAACGCCGTCTTCGGAGTTGTGGGTGTACTCGATGGCGACGAGCGGCGACCAAGTCTTCGTCGCGATCAATCGCGGCGACAGCGATCAGACTGCAAACGGGTTGCCGTCGGGCTCGCTGAACGAGCTGGTGACGGGAGCATCGATGAGCGGCCCGTCGATTACGATCCCAGCGCGCCAAACGCGCATTTTCGTCGCGCCCTGATCGGTAACGCCCGGCGCGCACGTGCTACATTTCTCGTGCGATGGTAGCGAAGCGTAGCGACCGGCCGGCAACGTATGCCGACATCGAAGCGCTCCCGCCGAACATGGTCGGCGAGATCGTGCGCGGCGTTCTTTATTCGAGCCCGCGACCGGCGTCGCCACACGCGCTCGCATCGAGCGCAATCGGTGAAGAGCTCGGTCCGCCGTTCAAGCGAGGCAAAGGTGGTCCCGGCGGTTGGGTGACCCTCGACGAGCCCGAGCTTCATCTCCACGAAGACGTGCTTGTTCCGGATCTCGGAGGATGGCGGCGTGACCGCATGCCGGAGGTGCCGCAAACGGTCGGGTTCACGCTCGAGCCCGACTGGGTGTGCGAGGTTCTGTCACCGTCGACATTCAAGCTCGATCGGGCGGAAAAATTGCCTGTTTACGCGCGCGAGCGTGTCACGCATGTCTGGCTCGTCGATCCGATCGCGCAGGCTCTCGAGATCCTCCGGCTGGACGGCGCGACCTATCGCATCATCGCGACGCACGTCGAAAACGCAAAAGTGCGCGCGGAGCCGTTCGACGCCATCGAGCTCGACTTGAGCGTGCTCTGGATGCGGTGACGCTCAACGCGCGCGAGCACTAGCAGCGTCCACAACGCGGCCGGGGTGGCCGGGTGTCTCAGCTCGCGGTAAGTGGTTCGGCAGCCAAATTTACGCGTCGCTGAGCGTCACGCACATCTGAGTTACTTTCCGGTGGCGCCGGCCTCCCCGCGTGCTACCGAAGGTGCTCCGATGCGCGTGC
>JAICXU010001142.1 GCA_025934595.1 Polyangiaceae bacterium
GGGAGCGCGGGAGGGCACAACGGGCTCAAGAGCATCGAAGGCGCGGTCGGCTCGCAAGAGTATTCGCGTTTGCGCATCGGCATCGCTCCCGAGGAGCCGCGCGAGCGCGGTGTGCTCAAGGATTTCGTGCTCGACGATTTCGGCAAGCGGGAAGAGGCGGTGATCCGCGATTTGATGCCGGTCTTCACCGAGGCGCTCGAGCTGTGGATCAAGAGCGGCATCACGCCCGTCATGAATCGCTTTACCGGCGACGCGACATAGCCCCGTCGCCTTCAACTCCATAATTCCTCAATGCTCAAACTCGGAATCGTCGGCCTGCCGAACGTCGGCAAATCGACGCTGTTCAATGCGCTGACATCGGCGAACGTGCTCGCCGCCAACTATCCGTTCGCGACGAAGGATCCGAACATCGGCCGCGTGAACGTACCCGATGCACGCCTCGCGGTGCTGGAGAAGATCGTCGAGCCGCAACGTGTGGTGCCCGCGGCGGTGGAGTTCGTCGACATCGCCGGGTTGGTGAAGGGCGCGTCGCAGGGCGAGGGTTTGGGCAATCAATTCCTTGCCAACATTCGCGAGACGGATGCCGTGGTCCACGTGGTTCGCGCCTTCGACGACGACGACGTGCTGCACGTCATGGGCGCCGTGGACCCGGTGCGCGACCGCGAAGTGATCGAGTTCGAGCTCGCGCTGGCGGATCTCTCGGTCGTCGAAAAGCGCCTGGATCGCGTGAAGCGCGCCGCGAAAACCGGCGACAAAGAGGCGCTCGCCGAATTGGGCGCGCTGGAACGCGCGCACGCGCCGCTTTCCGAAGGCCGCGCGCTATGGCATGTCGGATTGTCACGGGAGGATCGCGCGACGATCGCAGCGCTGTCCTTGCTCACGCTCAAGCCAATTCTCTACGCCGCGAACGTCACCGATGCGGAACTCTCGGGGCACGAAGGCGAGCACCTCAAACGTCTGCGCGACGCGATCACCACGAGCGGCGAGAACGCCGAGGTGGTTCCCTTCTCCGCGAAGATCGAAGCCGAGCTCTCGGAGTTGTCCGAGGAAGATCGTCGCGGATTTCTCGAGTCGCTCGGGCTCGAATCGGCCGGGCTCGATCGGCTGATTCGTGCCGGATATCACCTGCTCGGTCTCCAGACGTACTTCACCGCCGGCGAGCAGGAAGTTCGTGCATGGACGATCCACCGTGGCGACACGGCGCCGGTCGCGGCCGGCGTCATTCATACCGACTTCGAGCGCGGGTTCATCCGCGGGGAGACCGTGAGCTACGACGACTTCGTGGCGAACGGCGGTTGGAAAGGCGCGCGCGAAAAAGGCGTCGTGCGCTCCGAGGGAAAAGACTATGTCGTTCAGGACGGCGACGTGATGCTCTTTCGGTTCAACGTTTAGTGCCTCCGACAACTCCGTTAACCTCGCCGATCTAGCGGTCAACGTCCGCTAGCGGCGGCGTGCGTATACCGCCATAGGGCGCGCAGTTGAACTGCGTGCCGTCATCGGTCGTGACGACGATCGCTCGA
>JAICXU010001078.1 GCA_025934595.1 Polyangiaceae bacterium
CAGCGTGCGAAAGATCGCATTTTTTTCCGACAAGCCCGCCCACACGCGCTCGGTCGCGTAAATCACGAGCGGCTGCGATTCGCGGAGCGAAAAAAGCCCGAGCGTGTGATCGAGATCGCCGTTCGTCAGCGCGATCGCGCGAATCGGCGTGTCGCGGGGCGCACGAGGATGCAGCGCGGGTGTTCTCTCGAGCTGCCGCAAGATGTCCGGCGAAGCGTTGACGAGTAGACATCCGCCAAGGCCACGCACCGCGAGGCTGTCCTGCGTGCGTGGCTGTACGCGCGGATCGTTCGCGCGCGCGAGGCGACAATTCTCGCAACCGCAATTCCACTGTGGAAAGCCACCGCCCGCGGCGGACCCGAGGACGGTGATCTTCACGGCCGTCGACTATTCGGCTGCTTCGTCGTGCGCGCGTGCAAACGGGGGATCGTCGCGCATGGGATCGCGGTCCTCTTGGTACGAGCCAATCTCCGCATCCATTTTGATTTCTTCGAACTGCGGCGAAGTCCAGGCTTCCATGGCGATCTCCTCGTGCGACAGCAAGTCTAGCGCACAAAAACGCGACGTCACAGCTCGTCGCGAGCGATTTTACGGTCCGCGCCCGCGTCTTCTTCGCGCGCTTTTTCGCTCGCGAAACGCAGGCTGCCATCGGCGCCGAAGATGCGCGCGCGACCGCCGTAGCCAAAGAGGTAGATCGTGCCGTCGGCAAGGACGACGAGGTGATCATCACCCGTGATGGGCGTGCCGCGCTGCGATCCGTCGATGAGCATGCGAAGATCTTTGCCGTCGGGCGACATGCGAAACACGGCGCGTCTCTCGTTCTTCAGATCGCGGAGCACGTATGCAAAGCCGTTGCGATCCGCGCAGGGCCTACCGCGATCGTTCGAGCCCTCGCTCAGCATCTCGCCTTTGAAGATCACGGTGCCGTTTCGATCGAGCTTCGCGAGCGACTGGCTGCGCTGCAGGTAAATGCAGCCGTCCCAGCCCATCGACATCTCGACGTAGTCACTGCGAACCTCCGTGGGTCGATCTTTGATCTCGTAAGGGCGAGGCGGATACTCGGCGTCCGCCTTCACTTGATCGCGATCGCCCTTGCCATCGGATCGAAACATGGGCTTCAGCTTTTGGTGTCTCTCTCCGCCGAAGACTCCTTTTGCGGGCGGCCACGTCTCGAGAGGATGGCCGTCGTGCGTCCAGCGCAAAAGGCGGTCGTGCGCGAGCGCGAGGATGGTGCCGTCGGCATCGCAAATGTGCGAATCGCAAAACTCGAAATCGAGATGATGCGCGGTCGCGCCTTCGGGCTCTTTGCCGCCGAGGGTCGCGACCGTCGAGCCATCGGCACACGAGAGGACGACGACGGAGTGTCGACGCTCGGCGCGCATCACGAGAAATCCGCTCGGTGAGAAGGCGAGCTTCGGATCTTCTTTCTTGCCCTCGATCTCGAGCGGATCGCGCATCCACCGTAAATTCAGCTGCGGATCGGTGGACCAAATCGCGAGCTTGTCGGTGCTCCAGCCGTCCTTGTTCCGCTCGCCGAGGAAATAGAGGTTGCCGTGGAAGTCCGCGACGACGTCGTGAAGATCCGACCAGTCGAGATCCATCTTGCCCGTCGCCGCGGGAATCTTCGCCGGATCGAACCAAAGAAAAAATGTGCGCTGCGCCGGGAGCGGATGGAGCTTCGCCCAC
>JAICXU010000789.1 GCA_025934595.1 Polyangiaceae bacterium
CAGCGATGAACGCCGTGAACGGGGAAAATTTTTTCTCGCGGACGATTTGTAAAGTAACGAGAACCGCGCCCGTGACGATGCCGGAAATGATCGCCGCGACGAGCCCCAGCGTGTGCTCGAACAGCACGAACGCGAGGAGCGGACCGAACGTCTCGAAACCCCAGCCAATCGCGCGTCCCCATGCTCCTGGCTTGGGCGCCTGACCGATCGCGTCAGCCGACGCCTTTTTCGGAGGATCGATTTCCACGGCGTCGGACATGGGTGAGAGAGAGTAGCAGATGCAACTCTTCCGCCGGCCTTACTTGCACGAAGCCCGGGCGCGCGCGATACATGGAAAAGAGCTGTGTCTTCCCCTTTACCCCGTGATGCGTCAGCCCGGTCGCCAGGCTCACCCGAGGACACGGCGCCGTCGGCGCGTTCTCTGAACGGTTACGTCTGTCCGAGGTGCCAACGGCGATTTCGTGAGGGCGAGGTCATCCCCTCGCATTGTCCGAACGACGGCTCCGCGCTCATGTTGATGAAGCACTTCACCGAGCAGCAGCACGATCCGCTCGTGGGCCGCGTGCTCGACAATCGCTTCACCATCCTCGCGAAGCTCGGCGCGGGCTCGATGGGCACGGTGTATCGCGCGCGCCAAGCGAACATGGAGCGCGAGGTCGCCATCAAAATTCTGCGCAGCGATCGCGCGCTCGACGAAGCGGCGAAAGCTCGATTTTTGCGCGAGGCGCGCGCGAACAGCTTGCTCGCGTCGCCGCATACCGTGACGGTCTTCGATTTCGGGCAGAGCTCGTCGGGCGAGCTCTTTCTCGCGATGGAGCTGCTCGAAGGCGAGTCGCTCGGCCAGCGACTTACACGCATGAAGCGGCTGCCGGTCGCGATGGCGGTCGACACGGCGTGCCAGGCGCTCCGCTCGCTCTCCGAGGCCCACGCAAAGACCATCGTTCATCGCGATCTGAAACCCGACAACCTCTTCTACGCGAGGATGACGACCGGCGATCCTGGCGAAGAGATCGTCAAGGTGCTCGACTTCGGCATCGCGAAAATGCTCGGCGAAGGCCAGCAGCCGCTGAACGCGGTGGAGACGCAAGCGGGCACCGTGTTCGGAACGCCGCGCTACATGTCGCCGGAGCAAGCGCAGGCAAAGCCGCTCGATGCAAGGAGCGACCTCTATTCGGTCGGCGTGCTGCTCTATCACATGCTGACCGGTCGCCCGCCGTTCACGGACGACGACGCGATCATCGTGATGGCGCGCCACATCAAGAACGCGCCGAGGCCGATGCCGGAGGTCGCGCCCGACGCATTCATTCCGCCCGAGGTCGAAGCGGCGGTGCAGCGTGCGCTCGCGAAGGATCCCGACAAGCGTCCGTCGAGCGCCGATGCGATGGCGCAAGAGCTCATCAACGCGCTCGAAGGTGGAGGCGCGATTTCGAGTGGCGTGCGTGCGTCGCTTTCGGGACCGCCGCGGTCGTCGCGCCGCGGATCGAGCCGCCCGCCGCCGCCCATCATTCCGCCGATCGAGCACTCGGACCTGTCGGGACCGCTCCCGCCGGACGTGAATGATCCGTCCGAAAGCGTGCCGATCGGCGTCATTCCGACGGGCGCCTTCGCGCCGGACAAACACGCATCGCTCCGCATCATCGGAGTGCTCGCGGCGATCGGTCTTGCCGTCGTTGCCCTCGTTTTCTTCGCCACGCGTCCGAAAGAGCCGACACCGCGAGGCGCTGCGAGCGCAGCGCAGGCCGCCGGCCAACCGACCGCGTCCAACTCGGAGACGGCCGCCGCCACGACGCTGCCGGCAACCACCGCCACCGATCCGGTCGTTCCCACCGTCGACGTGACCAGCTTGCCGAAAATATCCAGCCAAAACGCCGGGCAAAACAGCCGTGACGGCGCCCATTCGCAGGCGCCCACGGGGGCCGGTCCAAGCCATGGCGGCCGGCGCTCCGCGCACGGAGCGAGCACGTCGACGACGGCGCCCGCCCCCTCGTCGACGAATCGCTACGGCATCCTCGACTAGGCCCGAACGGGCATCCGGCGGCCGCCGGCGAGATCGCGCGAAATGCCTAAAGGCCCAGAAGCCCGCAAATCTGCGTGCTTGGGAAAACGTTACGCGGTAGCCTTCGCCGGCCATGGATCCCGCCGAGCTCGAGTCGCTCGTCAAGCGACTCGTCGCGAACCCTCACGACGAAGAGGCGCTTGCCAAGGCGCATCGCGCCGGAGAAGAAGACCCCAAAGCGTACGCCGCCTTTCTCGAGAAGGTCGGCGAGCGAACGAGCGATCCGGCGTACGCGAGCCATTGGCTCAGCGAGGCCGCGAACGTACACATTGCGACGCTCGGTGACGCGCATCGTGCGGCAGCGATCCTGAAGAACGCCATCGACAAAGATCCCACGCACCAAGTTGCGGCAGAGCGTCTCGCACAGCTTTATCGCGAGCGCGGCGAAGTAAAAGCGCTCGTGGGGCTTCTGAACCACCGCGCGTC
>JAICXU010000782.1 GCA_025934595.1 Polyangiaceae bacterium
AATCGAAACTCGCTCATGAGTGCAAGACCAGCGCCGCGAGAGGGCACCGGAAAAGAGTGCGGTGTGCAGCTTTTTTCGAACGGCCTTTCGAAACCGAGCCGCGCAAAAGATGACTCAACAGGAGCGTCGCGTACGCGCGTCTGCGAGACGCGCTTCGCACTCGACCGTTAGGCTGCGCGAGATCTCCCTACATTTCGCGAAAAGTTGGCCGTTTCACGCTCCATCCGTAGCGTGCAGGCGATGACCGACAAAACCGGATTTTCTCAGCCGGACGGCGCGATGAAAATGCCTCGCGTCTTCGGTCGCCTCCTTCTTTTGAAGCTGCTCGCGCGCGGCGGAATGGGCGACGTCTACCTCGCAGCGACGACCGGCATCGAGGGCGCCGAGCGTCCGTGTGTCGTGAAGACGGTGCGTCGCGATCACATCCACGACGGCTCGTTTTTGGCTCGATTTCTCGATGAAGCGCGCGTGCAAGCGCAGCTGAATCACCCGGGTGTCGCGCAGGTTCTCGAGGCTTCCACCGACGAAAATGGCGAGCCCTACACCGTCGTCGAATACGTCGAAGGTCGTTCGCTCGCAGACGTACGGCAGCGCGCGATCCAGCTCGGCGTGCGCGTGGGTTGGCCGGAGGCGGTGTCGATTGCGATCGAGATGGCACAGGCTCTCGCCCATGTGCACGAGCGCGCGGGTGCCGACGGATCGCCGCTCGGTATCGTGCATCGTGATCTCTCGCCGCAGAACGTGATGGTGGGTTACGCGGGCGAGGTGAAGCTGATCGATTTCGGCACCGCGCGCGGACACAATCGCAAGTGCCACACGGTCGCCGGTGTCGTGTTCGCGAAGCCCGGCTACGTCGCACCGGAAGTAGCGCGCCAACAAGTCGGCGATGGTCGCATCGACATCTACGCGCTCGGCGTGATGCTGTGGGAGCTCGTCGCGGGGCGCCGTCTCTTGAACGGCGACGCGCAAAAACATCTCGAAGACGCCGCGGCGGGAAAAACCGACGTTCCGAAGATCGCAAAAGAAGCGAGCGTGCCCGACGAGCTCGACGCCGCCATCGAAAAGCTCACGAAGAACGATCCGGACGAGCGCTACACGAGCGCGGCCGCCGCAGCGACCGATCTCGCGAAGGTGCTCGCGAATGCGCCCGCGCCGAAACAAGGCGAACGCGGCGTGCGAGGTCGCGTGCAGACGCTCATGCGCACGCTCTGGCCGCACGAGCCCGCGCGCGTGCGGAGCGAGTTCGCGAGGCTCTTGAAAGACGCGCGTGCGCTCGAGCGCGAGCGCTTGACTCCGGCGGCGCCGAAGACGGCGGAGACCGCGGCCGCGAAGATGAACGAGGACAAAGACAGCTCGATCCTCGCCGGTACGCCGTATCGCATCTTGAAGAATCTCGGCGAAGGCGCGAGCGGCGTGGTGTACGAAGCGGAGCACGTCGAGCTCGGTCGGCGCGTGGCGCTCAAGGTGCTCGCGCCCGAGCACGCGTCCGCGAAAGATTCGATCGATCGATTTCGTCGCGAAGCGCGATCGATCGCGAAGCTGTCGCATCCGAATTTGTGCCTGCTCTACGATTTCGGAAAATCGCTGGACGGCCGTGTTTTCCTGGCGATGGAGCTCCTCGCCGGCGAGACGCTCGAGAAGCGTTTGAAGCGCACCGGCGGAATGGATTGGCGCGACGCGGCGGGCATCGGCGTCGAAGCGGCACGTGCGCTCGAAGCCGCGCACGGTGCG
The DNA here is from genome assembly GCA_025934595.1 of Polyangiaceae bacterium. GTDB lineage: Bacteria > Myxococcota_A > Polyangia > Polyangiales > Polyangiaceae > JAICXU01. The sequence goes on from JAICXU010000782.1 coordinate 1,732, forward strand.
TCGCTCGTGCATCGCGATCTGAAGCCGGCAAATCTTTTTCTCTTGAAGGACGGCGAAGAGAGCTCGCTCAAGCTCCTCGATTTCGGCGTCGCGATGGCGCTCTCCGACACGCGCGAAGACGGCGAGAAACGGCAGAAGGGCTTCGCGATCTTCGGCACGCCCGAATACATGGCGCCGGAGCAAGTCGCGGGCGAGCAAGTCGATGGACGATGCGACATCTACGCGCTCGGGTGCGTGCTCTACGAGCTCGTCACGGGACATCGCCCGTTCGAAGGTGGATCGAGCGTGGTCGTGATGGGCAAGCAGCTCCGCGAGCTTCCGGAGCCGCCCCGCGTGCGTGCGCCGAAGCGCGGAATTCCCGCCGAGCTCGATGCGATCGTCATGAAGGCGCTCGCGAAGAAGCCCGAAGATCGATTTTCATCTGCGAGCGAGATGCGCGAAGCGCTCGAAGCGGCGATGCTTCGGCCGATCGAGAAGAAACGAAAGATGCAGCGCATGCTCGGTGGCGCGGCCGCATTCGTGACGATGATCGTCGTCGGTGGCTTCGTCGCGAAGAGCGGCTTCGCGCATGCGCTCACGCCGAACGACGCCGAGGTCGCGTTCGGTGAGCCGATCGCGCCCGCGCGTGCCGACGCGCCGATCGAAAATCTGCAGCTTCCGAAAGCACATTCGAGCTTGGCCTTCACGCCCGTTGCGATCGACCTGGCGGCGGCGGTCGAGGACAAGCCGCTCAGCCTGCCCAGGATCGCCCCGAGCGAGAATCTGCGACCGCGGCGCGACGCGACGCGCGA
>JAICXU010000994.1 GCA_025934595.1 Polyangiaceae bacterium
GAGACGCCGATCGGCGAAGAGGAAGATTCGCATCTCGGCGACTTCATCGAAGACAAGAGCGTCGTCTCTCCGGCCGAGGCCGTCATCAACATGAACCTCGCCGAGCAGACCCGCCGTGTTCTCAAGACGCTGACGCCGCGCGAAGAGAAGGTCCTTCGCATGCGCTTCGGCATCGGCGAAAAGAGCGATCACACGCTCGAAGAGGTCGGACAGGATTTCGAGGTCACGCGCGAGCGCATTCGCCAAATCGAAGCGAAAGCGTTGCGAAAATTGAGGCATCCAAGCCGTTCGAAGCAGCTAAAAAGCTTCATCGAAAGCTGACCTCGCGCAGCTCTGTGATTCTGGCGGGACCTGCCGGTCCCCTCGCGCACACGTGCGCGAGCCTCCCCTGATCGCCTTCGGCGAATCGCTGCGCGAAAAAGAAAAAGATCGTGGCGATTCTTTCTGTCCGTGAACTGACGAAGGCCTACGGACAGAAACCGCTGTTCGCGGGGGCGACGTTCCATGTGCAGCCCGGCGATCGCGTGGCGCTGCTCGGATCGAACGGCACGGGAAAAAGCACGCTTTTGCGCGTCATCGCGGGTCTCGAGCCGCAAGACTCCGGCGCGGTCGAGCGTCAGCGTGACGCGACGATCCTCACGCTTTCGCAGGAGCCCATCCTCGATCTCGACAAGACGCCGCGCGAGATCGCCCGTGAAGGGCTTGCGCACTGGAGCGCCGCGAAATCGAAATACGACGAAATTTCTCGGCGAATCGGCGAAGGCGAGAGCCACCTTCTCGCCGATCAAGCCGCGCTCGCCGAAGACATCGAGCGTCATGGCGGCTGGTCGCGCGATCACGAGGTCGACGAGATCTTGGAGCACCTCGGCGTCATCGACGTCGATCGAAAAATCGCGACGATGAGCGGTGGTGAAAAGCGCCGTGTCGCGCTCGCGCGCATTCTCGTCGCGAAACCCGATCTCGCGATCCTGGACGAGCCCACGAACCATCTCGACGCCGACACGATCGTGTGGCTCGAAAAATATTTGGTCGAGGAATTCAAAGGCGCCGTCTTGATCGTCACGCACGATCGTTACGTGCTCGAGGCGGTCGCGAATCGCATTTTGGATCTCGAGAACGGCGTGCTCACGGAATACACGCGAAAGAACGACGGCGTCGGCGCGTTCACCGACTACCTCGAGCAACGCGCCGAGCGCGATGCGCATGCGGAGCGCGTCGAGCAAAATCGTCAGAATTTTTTGCGGCGCGAGATCGAGTGGCTGCGTCGCGGGCCGAAGGCGCGCTCGACGAAGCAGAAGGCACGCATCCAGCGTGCGCACGACGTCATCGCGGCCGACGCGCCGAAGGAGCGCGGTAAGGTCGACCTCGAGGGCCTCGAAGCAGGCGCGGCGCGTCTCGGTGGCATCGTGGTCGAGCTCGCAGACGCATCGCTGAATCTGGGGAAAAACAAGCTCCTTTCGCATCTCACGCTCCACGTGAAGAAAGGCGAGCGCATCGGAATCGTCGGTCGCAACGGGGCCGGTAAGACGTCGCTGCTTCGCCTCGTCACCGGCGAGCTCGAGCCGACCTCCGGCAGCGTCGTGCGCGGTCGTCAGACCAAGATCGCGTATTTCGATCAGGCGCGAAGCACGCTGAAAGAGGATTGGACGGTGTTCGACAACGTCGCGGAACGCGAGGACGCGATTCGAACCGGCGCTGGACAAATCACGCTCGGCGACCGCGTCATGGAGCTCCGCGCATATCTCGAGCTCTTCCTGTTCGACACGCACGCGCAGAAGCGAAGGGTGTCGGCGCTGTCCGGTGGTGAGCGCGCGCGCGTCACGTTGGCGCTCACGCTCAAGCACGGCGACAATCTTCTTCTCCTCGACGAGCCCACGAACGACCTCGACATCGCGACGCTCGGCGCGCTGGA
>JAICXU010000317.1 GCA_025934595.1 Polyangiaceae bacterium
CTAAAGAGCGTGCGGCTCGCGCGTGCTCTCGTCGTCGTCGCGTTCGCGGCGTGCGGTCACTCGCAGGCGCCGCCGAGAACCAGCGAGTCGGCCACCGCGCGCGCGGCACCCGCGCCCGCGAGCGAAGCTGACCAGCTCGCGCACGGAAGCACGCCGGATTCCTCGCCGACCGCATCGTCGCAAGCGAGGGCTACGACGCCCTCGCCTCTTCCCCCGCCGAAGGTCGTTCTTCAGACCGGCGATTCGATGGTGGGTTTTTACGCGGGGCTCGAAAAAGCGCTCGCACCGCATTTCGAGGCGCTCGGCGCGAGGTTCGTGCAGGACGCAGTGACGAGCGCGTCGCTCGTTTCGTTCGACAGGTCCGATCACCTCCAGAAGATGCTCGAAAAAAATGATCCGGACCTCGTCATCATCACGCTCGGCGCGAACGACGTGTTCGTCCCCTCGCCGAGCCGGCTCGCGAAGAACGTGCAGAGCATCGTGAAGAAGCTCGACGGCCGCCGCTGTTTTTGGATGGGGCCGCCGCTCTGGAAAAAAGACACGGGCGTCGTCGACGTAATTCGCCAAAACTGCGCGCCCTGCGTGTTCTACGACTCGAGCAACCTAAGGCTCGGGCGCCTCGCGGATGGCATTCATCCGAACGAAAAAGGCGCCCACGACTGGGCCGAAGCGTTCTGGGATTTTTACGAGAAAGACGGCGGCACGAGCGCGCTCACTGCAAAGTGACGGTCTCGCCGCACGGCGCATCGATTTCTTGAGGCTTGCCGCTCGAGCCGACTTTGACGCTGTGCCGACCGCAGCCGATGAAATACGTTCCGGGCCCTTCACCGACGATTTTGTCGTCGACGAAGATGCGGTGCTGGCGAGCCGATTTTCCGGCAACGATGGCGCTTTTTCCGGGGGGAATGGAAGGAGAGGTCGAAGTCGAGGTCGGTACCGAAGTCGAGGTCGAAGTCGGTGCCGAGGTCGAGGTCGAGGGCGAAGTCGGTGGCGAGGTCGAGGTCGGCATCGAGGTCGTGGTCGCGGTCGAAGTCGTGGTCGGTGTCGTGGTCGTGGGGGCGGACGTTGCGGTCGTGGTCGCGATCGCCGCCGGCGTCTTGGTTTGCGTCGCGTACAGAGCGAACGCGATCGCGATGGCGGTGCCGATGAACGCACCGACGCCCGCGATGATCCACCCTCGCACGCTCCTTTGCGCGTCGGGGACGCTTGCGCGCGGCGCGTGGAACGATGCCGGCGCGGTCGGCATCGCGTTTCGCATGTAGGTCGGCGACGAGGCTGGCCGCTCGCCCGGGACGACGGGCAGCGCAGCGGCGGGTGCGATCGCCGTCGCCGCGAATGCTGCGGGCGCCGGCGGTGGCGGAGCCCCGGGCATGGCCAGCGTACGCCCGAGATCGGCGGCCGGTTGCGGACGCGGCTGCGCGGGCGGCGGCGTCATCGCCGGAGGCATGTGCATCGGCTCGGTCTTCGCGTTGTCGGATGCCGCCGTGGGTCGCGGCGTCGGCGCGTGCGCCTGCGCGGTGAATCCGCCCATGATCGTGTGCGGACGTTTCAACGCAGGATCCGGTTTCGCCGGCGGCGTGAGCGCCGAGAGAGTGTACGCGCTCGGGGGTTGTAGCTTCGATCGCGAAGAAGGAGGAGGAGGCGGCGGCTCGCCGGGCGCCATGCTCGTCGGTCTCGGAATCGCCGGACGCGGAGCAACCGCGCTACCCAGCCGCGCGCCTTGCGCTCGAAGCCTCGAAGACGACGGCGGCTTCGCGACATCCTTTTCGTCCGGCGTCGTGTCGGGAACCTGCGTGAGCGGCGGCGGCGCCTCGGTCGCGGGCGGCATCGGAAACCGCGGAAGCTCCAAGCTGTCGTCGGCCGCGAGCGCCGCGATCTCGCTCACGTTCGCGGGCTTCGTCGGAACGTCGTCGGGAATCGACTGGGCGGGAAGCCGCGCATCGGTGTTGAGCTTCGTCTCCGCGAAGTCCGAATCCGACATGGGCGGCGCCGGTATCGAATACGACGGAAGCGGGGGCGCCGATTGGTCGTCGGCCTCCGCAAGCAACGCCATGCTCTCTTCGATCGACGGTGACGGCGCCGTTTCGGCGAGGCTCTGCGAATCGGGCGCACGTGCTTTTTCGAGCGCAGCGGCGAGACGCGCGCGGCCATCGCTCTCGGAGCCGGCGTCGGCCAGCGCTTTCGCGAGCTCCGCAGCCGTCACGTTTCGATCGCCGGGCGAAGCCTCGAGGCCACGCGCGATGATCTTCCGAAGTGACGCCGGCAAATCACCGCGCAAGACATCGAGCGAGACGATGTTCGGATGCGCCATGGCGCGCAGCGCCTCGAGATCCGACAGCGCGCCGTGTTGAATCGCACGACGGCGGGCGAGGAGCTCCCACAAGAGCAGCGTCGCAGCGTAGACGTCCGCGCGCACCGTGACTTGCTCGCCGCGCACTTGCTCCGGCGCCATGTAACCGAACGTGCCTTTGATGAAGCCCTGCTTCGTGTCACCGGCCATCCCGGTGACCTTCGCGATTCCGAAATCCGCGAGCTTCACGGCGCCGTCGCGATGGATGAGGACGTTCGACGGATTCACGTCGCGATGAATCACGGGCGCGTGATCGCCCGTCGCCGGATCTTTCGCGGCATGCGCGGCCGTGAGCGCCGCGAACACGCGCCCCATCAAATAGAAGACGGCGCGATCGTCGAGCACGTCGCCGCTGTTCGTGAGATGCGCGCGGAGAGCGTTGAGCGGCAGACCGTCGACGTGCTCGAGCACCATCACGAGCTGGTCGTTCGTCGCGAAAAAATCGTAGAGCTTGACGATCGCCGGATGCGACAGGCGCGCATAGGCCGCGGCCTCGAGCGCGAACATGCGCTCGAAGCTCGGATCATCCTTGTATTGTGCAAGTAATAATTTGAGGACGACGGGACGGTCGCCACCTTCTGGCGCCTTGGCCTGCGCGAGCAAAACGTCGCTCGTGCCGCCGACCGCCAACCGGCGCACAATGCGAAATCCGGCGATCGCGTCGGGCAGACGCTCTACGCCACGCGGCTCTTCTTGGCCCTGAGCCTCCAAGCGACCCTCTTACGACGTCGCTTCGTTCTCGCCGCCGGGCGGAGTCGCGGCGTCGTCAGGACGTTCCGCGAGATCTTCGTCGACGCTGTCCAAGAGCGCCTCCGCGCGATCTTCGCCGATGCCGAGGCCCTCGGCGAAGTCGTTCAGCATGTCATTCTCTTCATCGGCGATCGCGTTGTCCGCGAATGCAATCGCGGCCGCGAGCACGAACGCGACCTCGGCCCGCGCCGGATCGCCTTTCAGCGTCTCGACGACGCCGGCCATTCGCTTCTCGCGTCCCTCTTTTTCGATCGCCATGAGCGCGTCGTCGAGCAGCGAATCGATGTGGGTGCCGCGCAGCGTGTCGCCGGACAAATTGCGGAGCGCGCCTTTCAAGACCTCGCGCTCGGCTTTCGACACCTCACCGTCGGCCGACATCATGAGAAACATCGCCTCGCAGAGCGGACCGTATTCTGCGGAGATGTTCGCAGCCTCGATGCTTTCGGGCGTCGCGCCCGGCGGAAATGCAACCGAAGGCGCGGCGCCTCGTTCTCGAAGCTGATCGCGGAGACGGCTCAACGTGGAGGTAGATAGCCAGAGCATCTCTCGATGCTACCCTCGAATCGTCTTCGGCCTCAATCACCGCGTCAGTCGCTGAAGAGGTCTTCCAGATCGGCTTTCGTGAGCTTTTTGGCCCCGCCGGCGTCTTCGCTGAGGACGGCGCCGACGAGCTCGCGCTTCTTGGCGCCGAGCTCGATGATTTTTTCTTCGATGGTGCCCTTCGTGATGAGCCGGTACGCGGTCACGACTTTCGTCTGACCGATGCGGTGCGCGCGATCGGTCGCTTGATCTTCGACGGCCGGATTCCACCACGGATCGAAGTGCACGACGGTGTCGGCCGCGGTGAGGTTCAACCCGCTACCTCCCGCTTTGAGTGAAATCAGGAACACGGGCGGGCCGTGCTCGCTCTGGAAATTGTCGACGCGATCTTGCCGATCCTTGGTCGAGCCGTCGAGGTACTCGTAGCCGATCTTGTCTTCGTCGAGCGCCTTGCGAATGAGCGTGAGCATCGAGACGAATTGGCTGAAGAGCAGCACGCGATGTCCACCCGCGACGCACGTGTCGAGGAGCTCGCGGAGCGCCGCGAGCTTGCCCGAATCTTCATTCGTGAACTCGCGCGGCAAACCGAGAAGACGCGGATCGCACGCCGCTTGTCGCAATCGCGTGAGCCCCGCCAAAATTTGGATCTGTGCTTTCGCCAAGCCTTGGCGCTCGACCTCGCCCATGACCTGCGCGCGCACTTCTTTCAGCACCGCGGCGTAGAGCGCGCCTTGCTCGCCCGTCATGTCGCAGAGCTGATCGGATTCGATCTTCTCCGGAAGATCCTTTGCGACCTCGGATTTCGTGCGGCGCAAGATGAACGGGTGGATCGTCGCGCGCAGGCGGGTGGCGGCTTTTTGATCGCCTTGATCGATGGGCCGCGAATACCGCTCTTCGAATTTGTCGAGCGGACCGAGCAGGCCCGGCGACACGAAATCGAAGATCGACCAGATCTCGGACAACCGATTTTCGATCGGAGTGCCGGAGAGAGCGAGCCGGCGATCGGCTTTCAAGCGCTTCGCGGCGCGCGCGGTGGCCGACAGCGGATTTTTGATGTGCTGCGCTTCGTCCAAAATCGCGTAGCGCAGATTGAGCTTCGCGAGCAGCTCCTCGTCGCGTCGAAGGAGCGCGTACGACGTGACGATGACGTCCGCCTTTTCGAGATCGTCTTGGCGCTCTTTGCGATCGATGCCGTGCCAGAGCGCGTACTTGAGCGACGGCGCGAATTTGTCGATCTCGCGAAGCCAATTGTTGACGACGCTCGTCGGCGCGACGATGAGCGCCTTGAACGGCTTCGCGCCTTCGGTTTTTTCGTCCGCGGATTTCACCGCGAGAAGGAGCGCGAGGGTCTGCACGGTTTTTCCGAGACCCATGTCGTCGGCGAGGACGCCGCCCGAACCGATCTCGTGCAAGAACCAGAGCCAGTGAAAGCCTTGCTCTTGGTACGGGCGAAGCTGCGCTTTCAGGTTTCGCGGTTTTTTGCCGCCTTTTATCTCGTCGATGTCGCGGAGCTTCATGAAGAGCTC
>JAICXU010000539.1 GCA_025934595.1 Polyangiaceae bacterium
CAATACAATCGCCAGGACGACTCGGGCGCGCTCGCCGATCAGAAAGAGATCCCGGTGTTCAACGGCTCGGTGCCGCCGGGCGATCACACCATTTCGATCGTCGAGGAATTCCAAGGCAACGGCTACGGCGTCTTCACGTATCTCCGCGGCTACCACTTCACGGTGAAGGGCAGTCACTCGTTCACGGCGACGGAAGGCAAGACGATCCTCGTGACGGCGATCGCGCTCGAAAAAGGCGGCGTCACGACGGCGCTCCAAGATCGTCCGGCCATGCAGTTCAGTGACAAGGTGCAGGCCATCGGCGGCACGGGCGCGGCGCCGCCCGGAGCTGCGACCGCGAAGGCAAGCGGGAACGCCGGCGGCGGGAGCGCGTCCGGCAACGTATCGATTGGCGGGGGAAGCAAGTGAGATTCCCACGCCGCGCGCGAAGGCGCGTCGCGACGAGCACGTTCGTTTCGGTCCTGGCGCTCACCGCGCTCGTGCCGACGCGAGCCTTTGCGTCCGACGCGGACGACAAGGCCGCCGCCGCGCTGCACGACGTGCAGACCGCAAACCGCGAGATCCCGAGCGTGCAAGCCGCGGTCAATTCCGCGCAGACGCAGCTCCTCACCGTCGAGCAACGACTCGCGAACGGCGACATCCTCTATCAATCGAAGGACTACGTCCGCGCGAGCGTCGTCTACAGCGAGATCATCGAAGGCTTTCCGAACACGCCTTCCTATCCCGATGCGACGTGGATGCGCGGCGAGACCTATTATGCGTCCGGCGAGTATCTCTCGGCGCGCCGCGATTATCGCGAGCTCGTGAATCACGCGTCGGAGTCGCGCTTCTCTCCTTATTTCTCGCGCGCGCTGGCGCGTCTCGTCGACGTCTCGATTCGCCTCGGCGATTACGCTTCGCTCGACGAAGTTTTTCAGAAGCTCGGGCAGATTCCGCCGAGCGAAGTCGACGCCGTGCTCGCGTACGCGAAGGGCAAGGCCTACTACTTCAAGAAGGATTACGCGAACGCGGAAGCGTCGCTGCGACAAGTCGAGCAGCTCTCCGTTCCCCAAGCGAATGGGCAGAAGGGCAACGATCTCTATCGCCCGCAAGCGCGATATTTTTTGGGCCTCGTCGCGATGAGGAACGCGCCGCCGTTGCCGCCGCCGGCGGCGGTCACGAAGATCGATCCGAACGCACCCGCGATCGCGCCGCAGGTCGGTGACGTGTCGGTCGAAGACACGAGCGACGGTCCGCGCATGGACTACAAGGCGGCGATCGAAGCGTTCCGCCAGGTCACGCTGCTTCCGCCGGATACGGACGATCACAAACACGTGATCGATCTCGCGTGGATGGCGATCGGCCGCCTCTTTTACGAGATGGAGCAGTATCAGCAAGCGAGCGAGGCGTATTCGAAGGTGAATCGCGACTCGCCCGAGTTCGACACCATGCTCTACGAGCTCGCTTGGGTGTACGTGCGCCTCGGCGACGTGCAGCGTGCCGAGCGCGCGCTCGAGGTCCTGTCGATCGCCGATCCCAACAACACCTACGCCGGTGACGGTACGCTCCTCCGCGCGGACCTTTTGCTCCGCGCCGGCGCGTTCGACAAAGCGCTGCAGCTCTACGTCCAGACGCGCGATCAGTTCGATCCGATGCGCGTGAAGGTCGACAACTTCCTCGCGTCGACGAAAGACCCGGCCATCTATTACGACAAGCTCTCGCAGCAAGACATGGACGTGCTCGACACGAGCGACTCCCTCCCGCCGATCGCGATTCGCTGGGCGCGCGAGGCCGAGGACGGTCCGATGGCCTTCGCCGTGATCTCCGACGTCAACCAATGCAAGCGCCTCATTTCGAAGAGCGAGCATCTCATCAACAAGCTCGTCTCCGTCACGACCTCGGCGAACCGCGTACGGGCGTTCCCCGAGCTTCTCGCGGGCGAGCAACGCGCGCTCGGTCTCATCAACCAAGTCGCGCACGCGCGGCTGCAGATTGCGCAAGGCTTCGACTCGGAGGAATCAGGATCGGTCGGCGGTGAGATGGAGCAAGTGCGCGCGCAGCGACGCGCCCTCATGGCGCAAATTGCGGGCACGCCCGTCACGTCGGCAGATTTCGCGGAGCTCGATTATCAAGGCCAGAAACAGTGGAACCAGGTCTCGCAAGATCTGTCACGTCGGCAGCTCGAGATCGATCAGCTCCACGCCGTCGTGAACGGCCTCCGCACGATGCTCAAGCAAGACGCGCAAAATGGAATTCAGCGCGATCCGGCCACCGTGCAACGCTTCAACGACGAGATCGACGCGAACGATCGTGACTTGAAGCTCGCGCAAGATCAGGCGACCGCGCTCCGCGAGCAGATCGAAATCGGTCGCGCGCAAGTGGGCCTCGGCGACGCGCGTTATCAGAACGACGCGATCGCGCGCGCGCAGTTCCGCGACCTGCTCGATCGCGAGGCGCAGCTCGCATCGGAAGGGCAGGGCGGTGGCAGCGCGCAAACGTACGCGCAGCAGACGCAGCCGACGCTCGCCCAAGCGCGTGCGACCGAAGACCAGCTCATTGCCATTTTCGGTCAGCTCGATGCGCGGGTGAATCAGAAGGTCGCCGACCTCCGCGGCAAGATCGACGCGGAGGCTGCCAAGATCGCCGGCTACAAAGGGACGCTCGCGACCTACGACACCGAAGCGCGGGACCTCGTCGGTCACGTGGCGCAGCGCAATTTCACGCTCGTTCGCGATCGTCTCCTCGGGATCGTGCTCCGCGCCGACGTCGGCATCACGGAGCAAGCGTGGGAAGTGCGCGAAGAAGAGCTCGATCGCGTCCGCAATTTGCAGACCGAGCGTGCGCGCGAAGAACAGATCCTCGACGAGGAGCTCCGCGAGGTGCTCGATGACGCCGGCGGGGACAACTCGAGCTCGAGCTCCACGCCTCCGGCCACCGGCACGAACGGAGCAAGCCAATGAGGCGGGGCGCAGCAGTTCTCGCTGTCGGTATTTTGCTCGGCATCGCGGTCGACGGCATCGCCCAACCGCAGGCTGCGGGCTCGGCGAAGCCTGCGACGTCCGCGGCCTCGGCGGCGACGTCGGCGAAGCCCGGAGCATCGGCATCGCCTTCGACATCCGCGAGCGCAGCTTCTTCGGCGAGCCCGGCCTCGTCTGCGAGCGCCGCGTCCCCCGCGGCAAGCGGCGCGTCGACGACGGAAGGTCCGAGCGCGGCAGCGCCCATCTCGACGAGCAGGACGTTTCCGCCTCCGCCCCCGCCGACGCCCGCGCAAGTCGCGGCGCTCGGCGCGCTCCAACAAGAGACCGACGCCTACGCGAGCGGCGCGAAAGAATATCGGGACACGATCACGACGATCGTGAAGCTCCACTACGAAGAGAAGAAGAAGGAAATTCTCTCCGGCCTCGACACCGAAATCGGCATCGAAAAATCGGAATTGAAGAAGGCGCGCGAGATCGCGATCCAGCGCCTCGAAGAGTTCATCGCGAAATACTCGGGGCCGAACTCCCAGCCCGAAGCCACGCCCGACGCGATGTATCGTCTCGCGGCGCTCTACGAAGAGCGCGCGCGTGGTGAGGACGCGACCGACGATCTCTCGGTGGGATTGAAGCCCGCGATCGCGCTCTACAAGCGCGTCATCAACGAGTTTCCGAAATACAAAGAGCTCGCGGGCATCTACTACTTCCTCGGCCACGCCTACAACGACTCGGGTCGCATCGACGAAGCGCAGCAAGTGTGGCGCTCGCTC
>JAICXU010000624.1 GCA_025934595.1 Polyangiaceae bacterium
CCCACGTCGCGCGAGGAATTCCCGCCAATTTCGCGAGCTGCCCCTGCGTGAGCCCGCGCGCTTGCCGCAGGTCTTTCACATTTCGTCCGAGCCGTGCCGCGTCATCCATGTCACGAGAATGGACGGATTCCAAAAGATTGGCAAGGCGGACAACGAATGGGCAATGGGATCGCATCCTGAATCGTGGAGGCGGTCATCATGGACATTCGAGGAAGCGGAGCGCTGATCACCGGTGGAAGCCGCGGGCTCGGAGAGGCGCTCGCGAAGACGCTCGCGAAGCGGGGAGCGAAGGTCGTGCTCGTCGCGCGAAATGAGAACGAGCTCGCACGCGTGGCGAAAGAAATTCGAGACGACGGCGGCGAAGCGCACGTCATCGCGGGGGACGTGGCCGACAAACGCTTCGTGCATCCGCTTGCGGGAAGGGCGGCCGCGCTCGTCGGCGACGTCGACATCGTGATCCACAACGCGAGCGCGCTCGGCCCCGTGCCGCTTCGACCGCTGCTCGACACGGAGTGCGAGGATTTTTCGGCCGTGCTCGAGACGAACCTCGTCGGCCCGCAGCGCATCACGCGCGCGATTGCAGGAGGCATGGCCCTCCGAAAAAAAGGCGTCGTCCTCTTCGTGAGCTCGGACGCGGCCGTGAGCGCGTATCCGAACTGGGGCGCGTACGGCGTCTCGAAAGCGGCGCTCGATCATCTCGCGCGCATCTTCGCCGCGGAGCTCGAGGGATCCGGCGTGCGATTTCTCGCGGTGGATCCCGGCGAAATGGACACGAAGATGCACGCGGACGCCATTCCAGATGCCGATCCGAGGACGCTCGCGAATCCCGGCGACGTGGCCGAGATCCTCGCGCAAATGATCGAGAACGAGCGGCGCGCGCCGAGCGGCTCGCGACTCGAGGCGTCGAAGTGGAGGACGACGTGAGCGCGGCGCTTTCCCTCACGCCCGCGTCGCATCCGCGCGGAGACGTGCGAGGCGAGAAGCTCCTCGTGATCGACGCGAAGGCGAATCGCTTTTCCGATTCGCGCGTCGGCGATCTCGCGCGATTCGTACGTGCCGGCGACCTCGTCGTGATGAACGACGCGGCGACGTTTCCAGCCTCGCTCCGCGGGCGCACGCGAAACGGCGATCCGATCGAAGCGAGGCTCACCGAGCCACCGTTCGAAGGTCGAGCGCGCGCGATCTTGTTCGGCGCCGGCGATTGGCACGCGAAGACCGAAGATCGAAGAGCGCCCCCGCGTCTCGCGCCGGGCGACTCGATCGCCTTCGACGGTCTCACGGCGAGGGTCGTGCGCGTCGACGGCAAGAGCCCGCGTCTCGTCGAGCTCTCGTTTTCCGAGCAAGGCGACGATCTCTGGAAAGGCTTATTTTCAGCCGGAAAACCGATCCAGTATTCGTATCTCGATCGCGAGCTCGCGCTCTGGGACGTGCAGACGCCGTTCGCATCGCGGCCGTTCGCGGTCGAGATGCCGTCTGCGGGGCGCCCTCTCGCGTGGTCCGTGCTCTTCGATCTCCAAAAGAAAGGAGCGAAGATCGCGCGCCTGTCGCACGCGGCAGGTCTGTCGTCATCGGGTGATCCGGATCTCGACGCGCGCTTGCCGTTCGCGGAGCGCTACGACCTTCCGCACGAGACGCTCTCGGCGATCGCCGAGACGAAGCGAAATGGAAAGCGCGTCATCGCCATCGGCACGACCGTCGTGCGCGCGCTCGAAGGCTGCGCGTCGTCGCATTCGGGCGCGCTCGTTTCGGGTCCCGGCGAAACCGACCTGCGCCTCAGCGCGCGTCACGTACCTCGCATCGTCGACGCCGTATTTTCGGGCACCCACGAGCCGGGCTCGAGCCACTTCGAGCTGCTCGAAGCGTTCGCGCCACGCGAGCTACTCATGCGCGCCGCCGAGCACGCCCACGCGCGCGGCTATCTCACGCACGAGTTCGGTGATTGTTGCTTCATTGCGCGCGACATCCTCGCGTGACGCCGCGCGCGAACCGCGCTTTGCCGAAGGCAATGCGGGGCAGGCTCAAAATCGGAGATTTCGCGGGCACGCCGCTTGGCTAATGAGGATTGACGTTCGGGCTGGCGATCCAGAGGAGCGCGAGCACGATCAAGATCGTCACGAGCGCGACGCCGACGAGCTGGAGCCCGCTCCAGCCGCCTTCGCCCACGAATTCGCCCTGGGTAGCCGTGTCCTTTTTGGCCATTTCGAGGCTCACATCACACCATACGCGGGCTCGATGCAAGGGCTCACATGCGAAAAATTCGCGCGAAATGGACGCCAAAAATGTGATCTCGGGCGCTCGTCCTGTCACGATTTCCATATCGTGAGCTCTCCTCTTGGGAAAAACGCCGTATCGGGACCGCTGACCGAGCGCTTGCTCGCCGTGATGGATCAGAAAAATCATTGGGCGTACCCGCACCTCACGCGGCCCGGTCTCACGAACGCGCAGCTCCTCACGCATTTTCGGCACGAATATCTCGTGTACGTGCGCGATTTTCCGGTGCTCCTCGCGCGAGCGCTGGGGCGTACGCCGCCCATCGACGAGGTCCGAAAATCGCTCGCTGAAAATCTCTACGAAGAGCAGACCGGGGGAATCTCGAAGAGCGCGCCGCATCCCGAGCTCTTCTTGCGCATGATGGAGGGCCTCGGATTTCGTCGCGAGGATTTCGCGGACGACGACGCGTGGCTCCATCCGTCCGCGCGCGCGTATCGCGACCTTTTGCGTGAGACGAGCGCGAACGCGCCGGATTGGCAATCGTCGGTGGCGCTCCTCACGATCTTCGTCGAAGGCAGCGTGAACGAACGCGCGGAGCTCGCGGGCACGTACGTCCGTGCGCGCGGAGATGACGCGGTGACGAAGCATCCGCTCGTCGTGCATTATGGATGTCCCTCGTCCGCGATGGAGCTGACGCGCGCGCACGCCGCGGTCGAAGGCGACCACCGATCCGACGCGTGGAAAATGGTGCTCGACCACACGAAGGACGATGCGATCGGGCAGAGCGTCGTCGCGACGTGCGTTCGCGCGCTGGCGGCATGGCATCGCTATCGAGACGGCGTCGCCGAACGCATGCACCTTTCGCGTGACGCGCGCGAAGGCGCCGCCGCTTAGTCGCTGCGCTTCTTCGCGTTTCTCTTGCGGCGCGAGAACGTCCGCATCACGGCGAGCGCGGCGATGACGAGAGCCGACATTCCGTTC
>JAICXU010001112.1 GCA_025934595.1 Polyangiaceae bacterium
GCCGAGTGGTTCGATCCGATCAAAGCCAGGCTCGAGCGCGATGGATTCAAGACCGTCGTCTACGAGCCGCCCGCGCTTCTCAGCGGCGATCTCGAAAAGGCGTCCCACGATCTCGGCGCCGTCGTCGACAAAGCGCTCGCCGACAGCGGAGACACGACCATCGACATTCTCGCGGAGTGCACGGGCGGCGTCATCGCGCGGCGCTACATCCAGTCGCTCGGCGGCGACGGCAAGATCGCGCACATGGTCACGTTCGTCTCCCCGCAACATGGCTTGCCGATGGCGCCCCTCGTGCATGCGATCGTCGGTTGGCCAGCGCTGAACGATCTCACGCCGGGCAGCAAATTCCTGCGCTCCGTGAACGACGCGCCGCTGCCGAGCGACGTGAAGCTCACGACGATTTACTCGTGCACCGACATCTACATCTCGCCGATGAACACGTCGAAGATCCCCGGCGCGAACAACATCGAGATCTGCGACGGCACCACGGGCCACTTCGAGACGTTCTTCGAGCCGAGCGTCTACATGCAGATGCACGACGCGCTCCTCGAGTAAGCGTCGACGGCGCCCCGGCCTTCAGATTCGAATCAGATTCAGATTCGGAAACACGGTGCGGGCGATCTCCACTTGCGCCTCGTGGCAGGTGAAGAAAAAAATCTGGGTGCGCTCGAGGAGCGGTTTCAATGCGGAAAAAGCGCCCTTTGCGCGCGCTTCGTCGAAGTTGACGAACACGTCATCCATCACGATCGGCAGGGGCTCGTTCTTCTTGCAGTAGTCCTCGACGAACGCGAGGCGAATGGCGAGATAGAGCTGCTCGCGCGTGCCGGTCGAGAGCTCGTCGAACGTCCGTTCGTCGCCTTGCGCGGAAACGACACGCAGGCGCGTCTCGGAGAATCGTTGCTCGACGCGCACCCATCGCTCGCCGGTGATGCGCGCGAGAAGACGAGACACGCTCGAGAGGAGCCCCGGTTGGTTGTCGCGCTCGAATCGCGAGATGGACTCACCGAGCGCATGACGCGCGACGATCAGCGGTCCGAGCCGATCGACGAGCGTCGCGAGCTCCGCGCGTTTCGACTCGAGCTCGGCGGCGAGACGTGCTGCTTTCGCGCTGCCGTCGAGGCTCGCTTGGTTCGCATCGGCCACGCCGGCTTCGCGCAAGGTCTCGCCGAGCGCTCGCTCCGCGGTGGCGAGCTCACGTCGAAGCTTCGCGCGGAGCGCATCGAGCTCGAGCAAGTTCGCGCTGGCGAGCTCTTTCACGAGATGGGGCAATTGCTCTGGATTCGGCTCGAGATCCGCAATCTGCCGATCGATTCGCGCCAAATCGCGCTCGAGCGATGCCGCGCGATCGGCCCGTTCCACGCGGGCAAGGAGGAGCGAGATGGGCGAGGTGCCCTCCGGGATTGGATCCGCGATGAGCGCGGCCCGCAGCGTTTCGACGCGCTCGGCATGCGACGCGATGCGAGCACGTGCGTTTGCGATCTGCGCGCTCCGTTCGTTCGCGAGACGCATGCGTCCGGCGAGCTCGGCGATCTGTTGTGCGAGACGGCATGCGTCGGGCGGCGTCATCGATCCGAAGGGAGCCGCGCGCGTCGTCCATTCGCGATCGAACGA
>JAICXU010000142.1 GCA_025934595.1 Polyangiaceae bacterium
TCCTTCAGCTGATCGTCGTTGATCTCGGCGCCGAGACCGATGCTGAACACGTCGTACTTCGTGTCTTTGATCCGCTTCTTCATCTCGTCGGCGGAGACGCGCGCGGCGCGATCGGTGCCGTCGGTGAAGACGACGAGCGTGCCGAAGCGCATCGGATGCTCGGCTTGCGAGAGCGCGCGCTGGAGCTCGGCGAGCCCCGCGACGACGGCGCCGTTCAAGTTCGTGCTCGGGTCGCTCGGCTTGAACGATTTCAATTGGGCGATGCCCGCCTTCGCTCCGCCCGTGGTCGTGAACGGCGAGATCGGATGAAGGTCCGGCGATCCGTCGAACACGAAAATGGCTACTTTTTGCTGCTTTTCGACGCGATCGGTGAATGCGTTCGCGGCGTCGACGAGCGCGCTCACGCTGTCCGGATCGCCGGAAACCGATCCGCTCATGTCGACGAGAAGCAGCGTGTAGTGCGACGCGGCGACCTCCGGATTCAAGATCGTCTGTTTGCTTTCGAGCTGCGAGACGAGCTCGCCGTCTTCGTAGATGCGAAACGAGTCGGCGTTGAGGCCACCCACCGGATCACCGCTGGACGTCTGCACCTTGAAGTAGACGGCGACGTTGCTCGGCTTGGATTGCGTGCTCTTGATCGGCGTGAGCGTGAGGCCTCCGCCTCCGCATCCCGTGACGAAAAAAAGCGCACACGCTGCGAACAGCACCCACCACGAGCGGGTCGTCATGTCCGGATAGTAACCCGTCTTCGAGGTGAACAGGCAATGCGTTCGGAGCGGGGCTTGGCCCGCCCGACTATTTCGGCGGCGCGGTCTCTCCGAGGGCGAGCACGTGGGCGAACTCCAGCGCCGTCACCGGCGAGACCGAGAGCCTCGACTTGCGAACGACCGACATGGCCTTGAGCTTTGCGTCTGCTTTCATCTGCGCGAGCGTCACTTCTTTTTTCATCGGGCCGATCGGCGCGATCTCCACGGCGCTCCAATCGTCTTTCGTGGTCGGATCCTGAAACGCCTCGCGAGTGACCTTCGCGAGACCGACGACGCACTTTCCTTCGCCGGAGTGATAGAAAAAACACACGTCGCCGACCTTCATTTTGCGGAGATTCGAACGCGCTTCGACGTTGCGCACGCCATCCCAAACCGCTTTTTTTTCCGATTGAAGTCGGTCGAACGAATAGGTGCCGGGCTCGCTCTTCAAGAGCCAATTGCGGATGTCGCTCACGGTGGGTTCACTTTCTTGGCGGTAGGAGGAGGCTGCGGCACCGGCGCGGTGCTCCGGCCCACGAGCGCGACCCAGGCCATGGTTAACGCTCCCGTTCGTTCCGAAAAGAATAACCTACGCGGCGTGGCGAGCGTACGATCTCGATTCGACCTGCATCCGAACGCGCTCACGCGCGCGATCATGGAATTGCGCGACAAAAATAGGCCAATCATCGACCTCGCGATCTCGAATCCCACGACGGCAGGCTTGCCGTACGACGCGGGCGCCGTCGCGCGAGCGCTCTCCGATGCGCGATCGATCACGTATGAGCCCCTGCCGTTCGGGCTGTTAGGGGCGCGCGAAGCGGCGGCCAAAGAAATGTCGCGCACGCATCCGGTCGACGTTGAGCGCGTGTTTCTGACCGCGAGCTCGAGCGAGGCGTACTCGTTCCTCTTCAAGCTGCTCTGCGATCCGGGCGATGACGTCGCCATCGCCGCGCCGAGCTATCCGCTCTTCGAGCATCTCGCGAAGCTCGAGAACGTGCGCGTGTCGCCCTATCGTCTTGCGTACGACGGCGCGTGGCACGTCGACCTCGACTCGCTCGGGCGCGCGATCGGCAAAAGGACGCGCGCGATCGTGATCGTGCATCCGAACAATCCGACCGGATCGTTCGTGTCGAAGACCGAGCTCGCGAAGATGGCTTCGTTCGGGCTTCCGATCGTGAGCGACGAGGTGTTCGTCGACTACGCGTTCGCGGATGACGTGATGCGCGCAAAGACGGCGCGCGAAGCCGAGGACGCGCTCGTGTTCTCGCTCGGCGGTCTCTCGAAGTCGGCGGCGCTTCCGCAAATGAAAGTGGGATGGACGGCGGTGACCGGGCCCGAAGCGCTCGTGCGAGAGAGCCTCGAGCGTCTCGAGCTGATCTGTGACACGTTCCTCTCGGTCGGAACGCCGGTACAGCATGCGCTCCCTCTTTTGCTCGACGCGGGAGCGAGGACGCGCGCCGCGATTTTGGATCGCACGAAAAAAAATCTCGACGCCATCGATCGCGTGATCGGAAAAAATTCGCCCGTGACACGCCTTCGCGTCGATGGCGGTTGGTATGCGACGCTCCGCCTGCCGAGCCTGAAGAGCGAGGAAGAGTGGGTGCTCGAGCTTTTGCGCGAGGACGGCGTGCTCGTTCACCCCGGGGCGTTCTTCGATTTCGAGAGCGAAGCCTACGTCGTCGTGAGCCTTCTCACGCCGGAAAGCGAGCTCCGAGATGGCGTCGGCAAAATCGCGCGGCGCGCCGAAATCGGCTGAAAAATAGCCTAATTCGCCAGAACTTGCACCCGCCAGGCAATATTCTAGATTGTCGGCCCATGAAGCGAGCCCTTCTTCTCACCTGCCTCGCTCTCCTTCCTTGTAGCCAACTGGCGTGCGCCAATGGTCTGGCTTCGACCGACGACGCGGACGCGGGCGCGATCGATCCGCATTGGCCCGACGCGTCGATCACGAACGATGCGGGCGCGATCGACGCAGCCACGAGCGGTGGCGATGGCGGCGACGCCGGCGATTGCAAAGCGGACCTCGCCGAGCCGTGGAGCGGATCGGGCGTGACGAGCGCGTGGATGAATCAGAGCGTCCTCACGATCGTCTCCGGCGATCGCTACTGGACGTACGACTACGGCACGGGAGCGTGGGGCGTCGGCGGTCACCTCGAAACGTCGTGGGCCGGCGTTCTTCCGGTCGATGGCCTGCTCCCATGGCAAGACGTCGGCGTTCACGCGACGTACGTCGTCGGCACGACGCTCACGATCGTCAGCGGCGATCGCTACTGGACCGTCGACACGGGGACTCACGTTTGGGGAGCGACCGGGCACATCGCGACGCTGTGGTCGAGCGCGCCACGCAACGGAGGATTTTTGCCGTGGAACGCGCCGAACGTGCAGACCGCGTACCCGTACCAATCGGGCCTCACCATCATCTCGGCCGATCGCTATTGGGTTCAGAATCTGACGAACGGCACGTGGACCACCGGCGCGCTCGAGAGCGCGTGGGCCGGAGCACCAAAGGTGGATTCGGATTCGCCGTGGGAATCGAGCGGCGTGAGCGCGTCGTGGGTCTATCAGACGACGCAGACGATCTTGAGCGGCGATCGCTATTGGATCGTGAACGTGACGAACGGGACATGGACCGACACCGGACACCTCGAGACGGTGTGGGCGACGGTGCCTGCCGTCGATGGCTGCAAATAGCGCTATTTTTCAGGCGATCCGAAAAGGATCACGATCGCGATCGCTGAACGCGACTTCCAGCGACGGCGCCTTCGCTTTCACGTTCGCCGCGAAGATCTTCATCGCTGCGCGCTCGCTGTTCGAATGAAGCGCACATACGACCGTCATCTTGCGGCTCGCGGCGAGCGCGTCGTGATGTCGCATCTCTCCCGTGAGATAGAGGTCGGCGCCTGCCGCGATCGCATCCTCGTAAAGATCTCCGCCCGAGCCCGCCGTCACTGCCACTCGCTTCGCGTTGCCGTCGAGCGATCCCGCGACGAGGACGTGATCGACGCCGAGCCCCTTCTTGATTTTTTCGACGAGCGCGCCGCGCGCGATCGGCGCGAGATCACCGACGCGACCGAGGCCGAGATGCTTCGCCTCGGGACGCGCGGCGAGACGTACGAGATCGAACGCCGGCTCTTCGTAAGGATGCGATGCGCGAAGCGCCGCGACGACTGGGGTCACGTCCGCGATGCGGACGACGGTCTCGATGCGCAGCTCCGGCGCATCTTCGCGGTGACCGTAGCTACCGACGGCGGGGTTCGTGCCGGCCTCACCGAAGAACGTCCCCCTCCCCGGCGAGCGAAAGCTGCACGACGAATAGTCGCCGATGCGACCCGCCCCCGCTTCGAACATCGCGCCTGTCACTTTCTGGAATGCGTCCTCCGGGACGAACGTGACGAGCTTGTATTCTGCATCTTTCGCCGTCGATGCTCGGAGCCCTCTCCGCGCCTTGCTCATGCCCACGAGATCGCCGAGCACGTCGTTCGTGCCGCCGCTCGCGGAGTCGAGCGCCGTGTGAGGCGCGTAGATGGCGACGTGATCCGAAATCGCCTTGAAAATGAGGCTCTCCGACGTCAAGCGCTTCACGGGCGCGAACAGCGGCGGATGATACGCAACCACTAGGTTGCATGATTTTTGACGAGCCTCCGCCAAAACCTCGGCTGTCATGTCGATGGCGAAGAGCGCGCAGGTCACGTCCGCCGCCGGATCGCCCGTGAGGAGACCCACGTTGTCCCAGGCCTCCGCGAGCTCGAGGGGAGCCAGATCGCCCAGGACGCGCATGACTTCGGAGAGGCGCATCGCTTTTTGCTACTCTCGCTCGAGGCCCATGGCAAATCGCACCTTCGCGATCGGCGACATCCACGGCGATCTCGCCGCGCTCAAGCGCGTGCTCATCAAGCTTCCGAAGCCGGATGCCGACGACACCATCGTGCTCCTCGGCGACTACGTCGATCGCGGACCGGAGTCGCGGCAGGTCATCGAGTTCATTCGCACGATGTTGCCGAAAGCGTTCCCCTCGAAGCTCGTCGTCTTGCGCGGCAACCACGAGGACGGATGGCTGCGCGTCGCGTCGGGCGGCTGGCCCGAGTTCATCATTCCCACGCCGAACGGTTGTCTCGCGACGATGCGCTCGTACACGGGCAAGCTTCACTTCGAAGGCGACGTTCCGACCAAAGAAGAGTTCGGCATCATGCAGACGGCCGGCTTCATGCCGGAGGACGTCGTCGCGTGGATGCAGAGCCTTCCTTTTTTCTACGAAGACGCGCATGCGATCTACGTGCACGCGGGGCTGATGCGCGAAAACGAGAACGGTCGCTGGCTGCACCCGTCGGAGACATTTCCGAAGGAGACGCTTCTCTGGATCCGCACGATGGATTTCTTCGAAAATTACCGAGGAAAACGCGTCGTTTGTGGTCACACGTCGACCGACAATCTTCCGCCCGAGCTCTCGTCGTTCACGCCCGAAGATCCGGTCGACATGTGGGTCCACGAGAACGTCCTCGCGATCGACACCGGATGCGGCAAGGGCGGCTTCTTGACTGCTGTCGAGCTCCCACGACTCGTCGTTTACGAGTCGCGATGAAGAGCGAGCACGCATGAAAATCGGATTCGCGATCTCGGGAATGCTCGTCGCGATGGTCGCAGGCGCGGCCATCGTCGCGTGCTCGAGCTCCAGTGGCGGATCGACGGCGCGCGAAGCGGTGTGCGGGAGCGATCCCACCGGCACGGTATGCACGTGCACGTGGCAAGCGCCCTCGAACGGCGCCGCGCAGAATTCGTGCACGCAGAGCGATCCACGCGGCGCGTGCTGCCAAGACGACGATTGGAAGCAAGCGGACGACTCGAAATGCATTTGTTTGCCGCCGGCCGACGTGAATTGTTTTTATTCCGGATCCCAAAGCGTCTGCGAATGCCTCGTCTCCGCGAAAGCGCCGTCTTCGGATTTCTTGCCGATCGCGGAATGCGACGCGCCGTTCCCCGGTCATTGTTGCCAGACGCTCGCCGACGCCGGCACCGAGCACGTGTGCGAGTGCTCGGTGAAGGCTTGCACGAAGGAGCAAGCCGAGATCGCGAACTGCGGCGCGTCGATGAACAACGCATCGTGCGGTAGCAGCGCGATGCAAGTCGCCGAATGCAAATAAGGCTGAAAACAGCGCGTATTCGATTCTACGGAACGACTTCTACTGAATGACTTGGGGGAGCGGAATGTCGTCGGCGGAGACGCGCGTCGCGTTGTCGACGAAGCGCGTGCTCGACGAAACGAAGATCTGATCCGGCGTCAAGTCGTTCGGTGTGTTGCCCACGTCGTTCAGCGTGGCATGTGACGCGTAGATGCCGATGCGATTGTGCAAGACGACGACGTCGTCGATGCGCCCGGCCGATGCTTCGAATGCGAGACCGACACCCGCGTTGTCGCGGACCGCGGAGCCTTCGAGCGACAGCGACGCGCCGTCGAGCACGACGACACCGTGACCGAACTTCGTGTCGCCGATGCTTCCCGCGCCGCGAATGACCGAGCTCCGAATGTCGGCCGTCGCGCCATTTCCGAACACGACTCCCGATTCTTGATTGTCGACGATCGCGCAGCCGGTCGCCGTGAGCACGGAGTCGTCGGTGCCTTGGATGCCGCGGCCGAAGTTACCGTCGGAGTTCGCGTGCGCGCCGGCGACCAGCACCTTCGTGAGATCTGCGGCGCTGCCGGTCCCCGTCGGGCCCGAGCCGCCGAGCGCAATGGCGACTTGCTCGGAATTCATGATCGCGACGTCGGTGAGGTGAGCTTGTCCGCCGTCGACGATCTGCACGCCGACGCCGTCGCCGGGAAGGCTCGAAGAGCCGCGGCGCACGTCCCGCACGAGGCTGCTCGTTGCCGTCAGCGTGCTCGCCGTGTCTTGCACGATGATGCCGTAATCGAGCGCGCCCGCGACGACGATGTCGCTGACGGTGACGTTCGCGCCGCCGCTCACGCCGACGCCGTGTTGCGGCTTGTCACCGTTTCCGAGAAAAACCGTGCGCGTCACGTTCGCGGTCGTTCCGACGCCAATCGCGAGAAGGCCTGACTCCGCGCTGCCGCTGATGGTCGAGTCCGAGACGTCGATGTGCGCGGTGTTGTCGAGCGCGACGCCGTCGCCATGATTGCCGAATTGGTCAGCGAGGACGTCGCGGAGGACCGAGCGCGTGACCGCCACCTTGCTGTTCGCATCGTAGGTTTCGACGCTCGAGGAATGGTTCGCGATGACCGCCGAAGCGTCGATCGTGACGCTCGCGCCTTCCGACACGGCGACGCCCGCGCCGGCTTTTCCCGTCGAATCGAGGCCGTTGTCGCGAACGATCGAATTCTTCACGGTGGCGGTCGCGGTGGAGTTCACGGCGAGACCAGCTTTCGGATTTTTCGCGAGCACGACGCGATCGAGCTCGAGGAGGCCACCGTCGGACGAGAACGCACCGAACCCGAAATTTCCGGACTCGATCGTTCCCGACACGCGCGTGTGGCTCACGTGCATCGCGCCGCCGATCACGACGAGGCCAGTTTGCAGCGACGCATCGATCTCGACGTCTTTCACGGTGACGTCGCCGCTTTGCTCGACGA
>JAICXU010000270.1 GCA_025934595.1 Polyangiaceae bacterium
CCGGCGCGGCTCGAATGGCTCGCGGAAAGGCTCCGTGAGGTGCTCGCGCGCAACCCGGGGTTCGTGGGCGTGATTTTGCCCGCGTGGCTCGGCGTGGATCGGTCACGCGCCGACGATCTCAGCGCGAGAGTCGGAGTGCGGTGCGGTGAAGCGATGACCGGCCTCGCGAGCTCGTCGGGTGCGCGATTCGAGCGCGCTCGCGATCGCGCCTTTGCCTCGCTCGCGATCGAGGTCACGAGCGCGTGGGCGAAGTCTGCCGAATCACGCGGAAGCGGCTGGACGGTGTCGCTCGAAGACGAAATTTCCTTCGACGCAGATGCCGTCGTCATCGCCACGGGCGGGCTCGTCGGCGGTGGTCTTGCGTATGCGCCTGCTGCATCGGAGTCCGCCGCGGAGCTTCCATCTGCGGCGCGACCCACGATGCGGTCGACGCTCGACTGTCCTGTCGCCATCGGCGAAAGCGACGCCGTCGCGAGAGCACCGAGCACGCTTTTCGGCACGCAACCCGAGGCGATCGCGTGGCCATTTTCGCGCGATCCTTGGCTCGACCGAGCGGGAGCTCTCGTCGGTGACGATGGTGCCGCACGCGGCGTGAGCGCGCGCGGTCTCTACGCATGCGGGGATGTCGTGGCGGATCGTCCACGCGGATGGCTCACGGCTCTTGCGAGCGGAGCGACGTGCGGCGCAGCGGCGGCGCGCGCGTGAAGCGCTTCGCTAAGCGCGCGTTACCTTGACACTCTCGAGCAGCGGGTGGCACGCTTCGCGCGCGTTTCGCATGGAAGAATGGCATGCGCCGTTCGCGCTTCGCTTCGGAGAAGAAACATGACGAAAAAATCCGCCTTTCTTGTTTTTTCCGTGCTCGTCCTCGCCGCCGGCTGCTCGAGCAGCTCGTCTCCTGGCTCCACGGACGCGACCGACGGCGGTGGCACGACGGGCACGAAAAACATCTGCCCGCTGATCAACCAGACCGACGTGCAGGCGCTCGTCGTGCCGACCATCACTGGCGTGACGAACGTGGATGGCATCGTCTGCCAGTTCGCCGACTCGGGCGAAGGCATCAAGGTGGAGCACTACGACGACGACGCCGCCAAGACTGCGTACAACAATCTTCACCTCGATGGCGGCGGTGGAAGTGGCACGGACCATCCGCTCCAAGGCGTCGGCGACGAGGCGTACTGGAACGAAGCGCTCGACGGCAAGGCACCGCCCGAGCTCATCGCGCACAAAGGAAACATCACGTGCGTGATCCAGTCGCCGGACGTGCCCGACACGACATGCAAGACGACGGACGACGGCTCGGGAATCCCCGCGTTCGCGGACAGCGATGCGCAGGCCTACGTGCAGCTCATGGCCAAAGTCTGCAACGACATCTTCAGCGTCGACAACTGACTCCCACGCGGAACGCGCGCTACTTCGCCGGAGCGAGGCTCGCCTTCATCGTTTCGTAGCCGAGCGCGAGGATGAAATCCTTGCCGTGCGACGGATCGCTTTCGATGTCGCTCATCTCGCCCGGCTCGAGATCCACTTTGTCGGGCGCTTGCACGATCCGCTGGTTTTCCGGGGGTCTCGTGCGTTCTTCGGGCGCGAGGTGACCTTCGAGATCTCTCTCGCGAAGCTCCGGATATTCGCTCGACGGATCGGTCGCCGCGGCTTTCACGAGCACGTTCGGATGAATTCCGTTCGCTTGGATCGCATGACCGCCCGGCGTGTAATAGCGCGCCGTCGTGAGCCGCAATCCAGCGCCGTCGGGAAGATCGATGATCGACTGCACGCTTCCCTTGCCGAACGAGTTCTGTCCCACGACGATCGCGCGCCCCGAATCTTGTAGCGCGCCCGCGACGAGCTCGGCCGCGCTCGCGCTCCATTCATCCATCAAGATGACGACACGGGTATTCGCGAACGCGCCGCCGCTCTTCGCGCGCGCTTCGTCGACGATCTCGCCGCGATGCCGCATCGTGTAGATCTGCCCGCTCGAAATGAACTCGTCCGCGACGTCGGTCGCTTCGTCGACGAGGCCGCCTGGGTTGCTGCGCATGTCGAGGATGACACCGGCCGGCTCGCCCGATGCCTTCAGCGATGCCGCCGCGCGCAAAAGCTCGTCGTGCGTGTGATCTTGGAATTGTTTGAGCCTCACGTACGCGATGTTGCCCGCGAGCATCTTCGTTTCCACGCTCGGCACGCGGATGATCTGACGAACGAGATCGAACGTGATCGGATCCTTCGCGTTCGGGCGCCGCACCGTGATCTTCACGTGCGTGCCGGGAACGCCGCGCATCTTTTTCAACATGCTGTCGAAAGTTGCATTCTGCACGTATTCACCGTCGACGGCGATGATCTGGTCGCCCGCTTTCACTCCCGCTTTCTGCGCGGGGCTGCCTTCGATGGCGGCGAGCACGGTGATGATCTCGGTGCGAACGTCGACCTCGACGCCGACGCCGCCGAACTCACCTTCGGTGTCTTGCTCGAATGCGGCGTAGTCTTCGCGAGGCATGTAGCTCGAATGCGGATCGAGCTCCGCGACCATTCCCTTGATCGCGCCTTGCACGAGCTTCGTGCGCTCGACGGGATCCACGTAATCGTTTTCGACCTGCGCGATCACGCGTCCCATCATCTGCGTGGCGGCGTACGGGCTCTCTTTTTCGCTCGTCGCCCACGCGTTTCGGTGCGTGTCCAGGACGAGCGATCCGGTCAATCCACCGAGAAATGCGAAGGGGGCGAGCGCGGCTCCCATTTTGAGCCTCGCCGTGAGCCTCGTCGTGAGCCTGAGGCCGAGCCGAGCCGGAAATTTCCCATTCATGGGCCGGAATCTACCCGAATTCAGCCCCGAGACGTTTGCCGTAGTCAGCGAAGAAAGGACTCGGCTACACTGTCCTATATCGACGGCATTTCCTTACCGTTTCGACTGATTCTGTACGCGCGTCAGGTCTGCGCGCTCTAGGAGGCTCGATTGGCTATCGGTGACAAGAACGACGCGAGCGTCACGAACGTAAATCGCACGGAATCGAAGACGGACAAGCGCAAGCAGTCCTTGTACTTCCCGGAGTCGATGCTGCAAGAGATCAAAGAAGAGGCGGCGCGACTCGATCGCTCGCTCTCCTGGGTCGTGCAGCGTGCGTGGAAGATCTCGAGGCTCGAGATCAAAAAGCTTCCGAGCGTCAATGACGTCGAAGGCGGAGACGACGACGACGACGTCTAAGCAGTCGGTCCCGCCGCCCAGCATTGCGCCGGCGGGCGAGTCGCACGAGTTCGTTACGGCCCGAGACGGGACGCGCCTATTTTTGCGGACAAAATCCGCGGGCGCGCTCGAGGGAAGGCCGACGCTTTTGTTTTGCGACGGCATCGTCTGCGACGGCTTCATTTGGAAATATTTGTGGAACGCGATGGCGGACTACCCCCTCGCGCACTTCCACTACCGCGGTCACGGTCGAAGCGCGAAGCCCGCCGATCCCGATCGCATCGACATCGCGGCCCATGCCGAGGACGCGTTCTCCGTCCGCGAGCACCTCGGAGATCCGCCCTGCGTGATCTTCGGGCACTCGATGGGATGCCAGGTCGCGCTCGAGACGTATCATCTGCATCCGAAAAAAGTACGCGCGCTCATCCTGATTTGCGGCACCTTCGGCAACGTCACGAAGACCATCCGCGGCGTGCCCGTCGTCGACATGATCTTGCCGAAGATCCTCGCGATGGCCGAAAAAAATCCCGCCCTCGTCCGCGCGATCTGGTCTCGGCTGCCCACCGAGATGACGCTGAGCATGGCGCTGCGGTCGGGCGACATCGATCCCGAGCGCGTGCGACGCGAAGATATTTTGCCGTATCTCGAGCACGTGAAGCGAGTGGATTTCACGATGTTCCTGCGCATGCTTCGCGCGGCCGGCGAGCACACGTCGGAAGAGTATTTGGCCGACGTGAAAATTCCGGTGCTCATCGTCGCGGGGGAAAAAGACACGCTCACGCCGCCGTATCTCGCGCAGGCGCTCGCGGCCGCGCTCCCGAACGCCGAGCTCATGATCGTTCCGCACGGGACGCACGTCGCGCCGCTCGAGCAGCCGGATCTCGTCGACGAAAAGATCCGTTCGTTCTTGGAGACGGCGCTTGCGTAGCGTCGTCTTGGGCGCCGTCGCGCTCGTTTGCTTTTCGTGCACGAAGCGGGAGGGCTGGGAGAAGGGCGGCGTCGCCGGAAGCACGTCCGCTGGTCCCATGTATGTCGATTCAGGCACCTATGTGTCCACTTCGACAGATGCGGCAGCGCCATCGGCCAGCGACCCCGCGGCGGTCACGGGCACGCTCGACCCCTCGTTCTTCACCGCGAAGCTGCTCACGGGGAAATCGATCGGCCACACATCCATCGTGTTCAAGCTCGGGCTCGAAGGCGGGAAAGAGGCCGCGTACAAGCCTCGCTCGAAGATCGGCAACGAGCGATTTCGCGGGGAAATCGCCGCGTATCGACTCGCACGCGCGTGGGGCCTCGGCAACGTTCCGCCGGCGGTGTTTCGCTCGTTTGCCGCCAGCGACTTGAAGGCCGCGATGGATGAAAAAGCGAGCGGCGTCTTCGCCGATCAAGTCGTCGCAGAACCGGACGGCAACGTGCGAGGGGCGCTCATTCCGTGGATCCCCCATTTGACGTTCATGCCGCTCGAAAGAGATCCGGATCGCGCGAAGTGGAAAAGCTGGCTCGAGTCACCCGCTCTCGACACGAACGCAATGGCGCCGTGCGATCGCGATCTCGCAGCGCAAATCTCGACGATGATCGCGTTCGACGTGCTCACCGGAAATTGGGATCGCTGGAGCGGTGGCAACATCGGCCGCGGCCTCGACAGCGGATGCACGACGGTGCTCTATATCGACAACGATGGCGCGTTCTTCGATCCAGTACCGAAGCTCTTCTTCGATCCGCAGGTCGCCGAGCTGCAAAAAGTCAGGCGCTTCTCGAAGCGATTCGTCACGGCTCTCCGCGAGACGAGCGAAGACGGTTTGCGAGCGGCGATCGGAGAAGAGTCGCCGGGAAAGCCGCTCTTGTCGGAGCGCGCAATGACGGCTTTTTTCGCGCGACGAAAGCTCGTGCTCGATGCGATCGATGGAGCGATGAAGACGTGGGGCGAAAGCAGTGCCCTTTCGCTCCCGTGACGTGCAGATGAAATCGGCGCGCCTTCGTCTCGGCGCGCTCGCGGCTCTCGTCGTCGTCGGCACGGCGATCGCGACCGCACAAAGGCCCACGAGCGTCGAGCGACGCGCCGTGCCGTCGGCCGATGTCGATCCGAATGCGCCGGCGCCTGCAAGCAGCGTGCTCCCGTTTCGCGCACCGTGTAGCAGCGACGCCGAATGTGCGACCGGCACGTGCGTTCATTTCATGGATCGAGGCAGCTTCTGCTCGCAGCCGTGTACGGTGAAAGCGGACTGCCCCGCCCAGTCGATGTGCAATCGAAAACACTTCTGCAAGTGATCGGTGGACCGGCGTTGCCCGAAGCGTCTGGTACGCTTTCGGGATGGGGACGCGGCGACGGCATCGGGGAATGTTCGTCGCGTGCGCTGCGCTCGTCACGCTCGCATCGGCCCTGACCGCGCGCGCCGAGAAGCTTTACGGAGCAA
>JAICXU010000153.1 GCA_025934595.1 Polyangiaceae bacterium
CGCCGAGCAGTCGCTCCTCGCGAAAGCGTATGAGCTGCACGTCGAGCCCGACGAACGTGAGCGAGCGGGCCGACGCGATCTCGGAGCTCGCCCACGCACGCGCGAGCGATGGCCCGTCCCACGAAGGATGATCGCAGCGCGGAACCAAGATGGCGCCGCGGCCGGTTCGATCCAAATCGAGCAGCGCGTGATCGGCGCCTGCCGCCGGTCGCAGGATCCCGGACGTCGTCGCGACGAGGACGCCCGCGTCGGGCAGCGATGCGAAATCCAGGGTAGAAAAAGCCTGATCCGCGATCGGAGGCAACGTTCGTTTCTTCGGCGACGTCGACCATTCGGCGAAATCGAGCGCGCCCCCAGCGAGCGTCGTCGCCCCCGCCGCGCCCGTGATCACCCGCACGCTCGCATTCGATTTTCGCGCCGCGATGGCCGCCGCTGTCCCCGCGACTCCGGAGCCGACGACGACGACCGATCTCACGACGAATCTTTCGTGCCGAGCACCGATCGCATTTGCGCGAGCGCGAGCGCTTCTTGTCGCGCTTGCTCGGGTCCCATCGCGACGACCCGCGTCTTCGCCTGGCGTTCCAAAAATGCGCGGGCTTGTCGCAAACCTTCGAGCGGTGAGCTGCCGGTTTCTTCGGCCACGATCTGACCGCAACGCGCGGCGCACCGCATTCCGCCACACGCACCGAGGCCGAGCCTCGTGCGACGGGCCACGTCATCGACGGTGCGTGCCATCTCGTGCGTGACGGCGTGACGAATTTCGGCTTCGAGGACGGGCTCGCACGCGCACACGATCGCGCGCTCGCGCGGCTTCTTCGCGATGCGCTGCAGAATCTTCTTCGCGCGAGATCCGTGGCGATAGACGAGCCGACGGCCGGCGACGGGCGAGATTTCGTTCTCGTCGGCGATCCGGATCGCATCCGGGACTTTCTCGCCACCCGGCAGCGGCTTCGTGTGCGTGGTGCACGTGACGCCGGGCGCGAGATGGGCGCCGAGCATGTCGCTCATCTCTTGCGCGAAGAGGCGGTAGCTCGCGAGCTTGCCGCCGATCATCGAATAGACACCCGGCGCGCCGTCTCTTTCGTGATCGATGATGGCGTGGTCGCGTGAGAGCGAGTCTTCGTTCGGACCGAATTTGTAGAGCGTGGGCCTCACGCCGGCGTACGTGCCGATCGCGCGCGCTTGACGGATCGTGGGAAAAACACGCGCGATCCCTTGCACGAGGTAACGGACTTCCTCGCTCGTCGCGGCGACGTCGTCGAGGTCTCCGTAATAATCGTCGTCGGTCGTGCCGATGACGCTCATGTTTTGCCAAGGCTCGACGAAGATCTGGCGGCCGTCGATTCCTTCGCCCATCACGGCGTAGTTCGAGAGGCGGCGATCGAAGACGACGTGAATTCCCTTGCCGGGCCTCACGCGTACGCGCGGTGAGGATACGCCGCCGAGAGACGCGGTGATGGGTCCCCACGCGCCGGTGGCGTTGACGACGTAGCGAGCGTGGACCGAGCTCGCCCGGTTCGTGATGCGGTCGCGCGTTCGCACGAGATATTGGTGCGGCGCTTCTTTCTCGGACGGGGCTCGCGCGATCGATTCGACCGTCGTGTGAACGTGGATGGCAGCGCCGCGCTCCTTCGCGTCGATCGCGGTGAGGGTACAAAGGCGCGCGCCGTCGATGCCCCATTCGTCGAAGCCGATGCCGCCGGAGACGCGTGCGACGATTCCGGGCTCGAGCTCGGTGAGCTCGGAAGGCGAGAGCCGCACGTGCGGCTTCGAGTGCTTGAGAGGTTGGTAGTCGTCGTACGCCTTGAAGTAGGCGTCGACGAGCTCGAGCATGATCTTGCCGCGCGCGCCGCCGGGCAGCGGCATCAAGAACGGGATCCGGAACAAAAGATGTGGCGCGATCGCTTGGATGTAGCCCGAGTCGCGACACGACTCCTTCGTGACCTTCGGGTTGTTCTGCAGGTAGCGAACGCCGCCGTGGATCATGCCGCTCGAGTTGCCGCTCGCGCCGAACGCGAGATCGTTGCGCTCGAAGAGGACCACTTTGACTCCGCGAAGCGACAGATCGCGCGCGACGCCGCTGCCGTTCACGCCGCCGCCGATGATCGCCACGTCGAACGCGCCCGCGTCGGGCTTCGCGTCGTCGATGCGCATTTCAGGCTTGCTCACGTCGATCACGAGATAGCGGCTGGTCAGCCACGCGGCAAGACGAGGAACGCATAGACGACGGGCGCGGCGAGCACGAGAGTCGAGCCGAGAATGAGGAACGTGAGCCCGCGCCACTCGCCGGAGTCGATCACGCGGAGCATCGAGAACGCGAGCACGGCGATCCCCGCCGCGAGCGTTTGTCGCGAGGGATACCGCCACACGAGGAAGCTCGTGATGATCGCGCCCGCGCACGCGAGGAGCGCGATGAACGATTTCGCGGTCCACGGATCCTCGACGCTCGAGAACCATGCGCCGAGCGCGATCCCCGTGAGCGTCGCAAATGTGAGGAGCGCGAGCGAAGCGAAGAAGAGGCTGCGATCGAGCGTGGGCGAGGCTTTGCGCACGGGCGGGCGCCTTTATCCTCGAATGCGGATCGCGTACGTCAGCTTCGCCACGTTTTTCAGGACGTTCGGCACGCGCTTGAAGAGGTTGATCGACGGCGGCCGCTTCTCGATCACGCGCACCGGAATCTCGCGCGTCATGACGCCGCTGCGATCGGCGCGAATCACGAACTCGCTCGCGAAGACGTCCTTGTCGACGAGACATGCGCGCACGGTGTCGATGAGCGCGGAGCGACGAAAGGCCTTGAGCCCGTGGGTGTCGGTGCCGCGGAAGCCGAGCACGATGCGGAGCATGGTCGAGTAGGCTTGGCTCGCGACGTGGCGGAGCATGGGCCGGTCGTCCTCGGCGCCTTCGACGAGCTTCGATCCGATCACGAGATCGGCCTCGCCCGTGTCGAGGATGTCGACGGCACGGCGATGAAAATCCGCGTCGCAGAGATCGATCTCGTCGCAGATCACGATCTCACCGCGAGCGAGCAAAATGCCTTGTTTCAAAGCCTTTCCGTAGTTCGGCTCGCCGAGGCTCATGATCTTCACTTGCGAGCCTTCTCGATCGTATTTCGCCGCGAGCTCTTCGCCGATGGCGACGGTCTGATCCTTCGATCCATTTTCCGCGAGGACGATTTCGTACGTCCAACCGAACGGCTTCAGGCGCTCGCGGAGGTCGACGACGGCCGCATGCAGAATGGCCTGCTCGTTGTAGATGGGGATGACGATCGAGATGCGAGGGTCGGCCATGTCGAGAAAAGCCTCGTTTACTGCGCCTCTTGTACAAGGGTGGCACCGTCCGCGACAAGTACCGTTGACGCGGACGCCGAACTCGGGGAAGTGAAGAGGCACTCACAAGAGGAGTTCGGCTCATGGCAGAAGGTTTGAACAAGGTGATGCTTCTCGGAAACCTCGGCGCGGATCCGGAGCTCAAAGTCACGGCCGGCGGTCAGTCCGTCTTGAAGCTTCGTTTGGCGACGACCGAGAGTTATCTCGACCGCAACAAGACGCGCCAAGAGCGGACCGAATGGCACCAAATCACCCTTTGGGGACCGCGCGGCGAGGCCCTCGCGAAATTCCTCACGAAAGGTGAGCGCATCTTCGTCGAAGGTCGCATCCAGACCTCGACGTACGAAAAGGACGGCGAGAAGCGCTATCGCACCGAGATCGTGGCGACGAACATCATCTTGAGCGGCGGCGGCAAACGCGGCGGCGCCGATTACGCCGAAGGCGGCGGTGGTGGAGGAGGCGGCGGTTACCGCAACAAATCCGCCCCCGCGCAAGCCCCTGCCGCACCGCAAGACGACTTCGGAGCCGGCGATTTCGGCGGCGGCGGAGAAGACGACATTCCTTTTTGACCGCTTTTCATCGGATTTGTGGCCTTGCAGAAGGGCTCGGTCGGAGCTAGGTTCCGCGGCCCTCCTATCTTCGGAGGGCCTCAAGGAGCAAACCCATGCAAGAGGGAATTCACCCCAATTATCCGCCGGCGCGTGTTTCGTGCGCGTGTGGCAACTCGTTCGTCACGCGCTCCACGCGCGGCGACTTCCAAGTCGACGTCTGCGCCGCCTGCCATCCGTTTTACACGGGCACGCAAAAGTTGATCGACACCGCCGGACGCGTCGATCGCTTCCGCAAGCGTTACGAAAAAGGCGCTGCCGCGAACGCTGCGACGGCGGCTGCGAAAGCGGCCAAAGCTGCGAACGCCGCCGAAGCGAAGAAAGCCGACGCGCCGAAGGCCGAGCCCGAGAAGACCTCCGGCGAAACGGAGAGCTGAACGCGGGCGGGCGTAGTCTCGCGCGTTGCCTTATAGTGAGCGCATGTCCGAAGCTTCACCCAGGCCGTACATCGGGGGCCAGGCCGTTCTCGAAGGCGTCATGATGCGGGCGCCGCGATCGTTCGCGATCGTGGTGCGCCGCAAGGACGGCTCGCTCGTCGTGCGCGAGCGCGAGGTGGCGCACGAAGCGTCGGGCATCGGAAAAGCGCCATTTTTGCGGGGAATCCGCTCGCTCGTCGAGTCGCTGCGGCTCGGCGGCGAAGCGCTTCGTTTTTCGGCGGAGCAAATGGAGCGCGACATGCTCCTCGAAGAGCAAGCGGAGCAAGCCGCGCAAAAGGCGAAGGCCGCGCCGCTCGGCATCTTGTCCGCCTTCGGCCTCTCGCTGTTTTCGATGATGACGAGCGAAGCCGAGGCGCCCGCCCAAAAGAGCGAGGGGGCGAGCGAGACGTCGAAAGGCATGGGTCTCATGCTGATCGTCGCGGTCGCGTTTTTGATCGCGCTGCCGCAAGCCGCCGCCGCCGGCGTGAATCGCTTGATGCATTGGAATCTCGCCGTGCAATCGCCGGCGTTCCAGGCGGTCACGGGCGTCTTCAAGCTCTTCGTCGTGCTCGGCTATTTGCTCGCGATTCGGCGCGTGCACGAGATCAAGCGTGTCTTTCAGTATCACGGCGCCGAGCACAAGACGATCAGCACCTACGAAGCGAACGAAGACCTCGTCGTCGAAAACGCGCGCACGAAGACGACGCTGCATCCGCGCTGCGGCACCACGTTCCTCGTGATGGTCGTCCTCACGAGCGTGATCGTGTTCACCGCGATCGGCGGGTTTTTGCCGCGGATCGCGACCGGCAGCATGATCTTGGACAACCTCATTTTCTTCCTCGAGAAGCTGCCGTTCTTGGCGCCGCTCGCCGGCATCACGTTCGAAATCCAGCGTCTCTTCGCGCGCTACTGCACGACGGGCGCGCTGCGTGCGCTCCTCTGGCCGGGATTTTTGGTGCAGAAGATCACGACGATCGAGCCGGACGACGATCAGCTCGAGGTCGCGCTCGCCTCGCTTCGCGCAACTTTGTTCCGCGAGTCGGGCATGGAAGCCGGCGGTGCGAAAGACGACGTCGTCTTTTCGAATTACGAAGCGATCACGAAGGCCGACCGCCTGCGCGCGGCTTGATCGAAGATGCTGCCGATCGCCAAGCTCGAGCAGCTTTCGCGTCGTTACGGTGAGCTCGACGACCTCCTCTGCCAGCCGGCCGTGCTCGCGGATCGTCATCAGCTCTCGAAGTTGAACAAAGAGCGCACCGAGCTCGAGCCCGTCGTCCAGGCGTTTTCGCGTTATCGCGATCTGGAGAAAAAAATCAAAGACGACGAGGACGCGCTCGCCGATCCGGATCTGCGCGAGCTCGCGGAGATGGAATTGCCCGAGCTGCAGGTCGAACGGGGCACGCTCGAGAAATCGATCGAGCTCCTGCTCTTGCCGCAAGATCCGAACGACAAAAAAAACACGATCCTCGAGATTCGAAGCGGCGAGGGCGGGGAAGAGGCGGCGCTCTTCGCTGCCGATCTCTATCGCATGTACGCGCGCTACGCGGAGACGCAGGGCTGGAAGATCGAGGTGCTCTCGCTCTCCGAAGCGTCCGCCGGCGGGATCAAGGAAGTCATCGCGCTCGTGTCCGGCAAAGACGTGTACTCGAGCCTGCGTTTCGAAGGTGGCGTGCATCGCGTGCAGCGCGTGCCGGCCACCGAGCAGCAAGGCCGCATCCACACGTCGACGGCCACCGTCGCGGTGTTGCCCGAAGCCGAGGACGTCGATGTCACCATCGACGAAAAAGATCTCGAGATCTCGATCGCGGCAAGCGGCGGTCCCGGCGGGCAGGGCGTCAACACGACGAACAGCGCGGTGCAGATCCAACACAAGCCGACCGGCATCATCGTCAAATGCCAAGACGAGCGATCGCAGCTGAAAAACAAAGCGAAAGCGATGAAGGTGTTGAAGAGCCGCCTCCTCGACATGGAGCGCGAGAAACAAGACGCGGCAGTGTCCGCCGAGCGCCGCGGCATGGTCGGCACCGGCGAGCGCAGCCAAAAAATCCGCACGTACAACTATCCGCAGAATCGCGTCTCGGATCACCGCATCCGGCTCACGCTCACGAAGCTCGATCGCATCGTCGAAGGAGATTTGAGCGAGCTCATCACGGCGCTTCGCACGGAGCGCCAAGCCGCGCTCCTTCAAGAAGCGAACGGCGAGGCTCCGCGCAGAGCCTCGGCCGCGGAAGACGACGCATGACGCCGGAACGCAAAGAGGCGATCACCATCGCGCTCGCGCTCGTTCCGAATCTTTTGCCACGCAATCGATTATTTGCATTCTACACGAATTCCGAAGCCAAATCGGCGCGCCGGCGTGCATCGGCGCTTCGCGGCGTGGTCACGCAGCTACTCGCCGGCGCGGAAGAAATTCGTCTGCAGCCTCGCGGCGAATCGTTCGTCCTCACGTATCGCATGGCCGGTTTGCACGCCTCGCGCCGTGCGCTTCTTTCGTGCGCGGAGGCGGCGTGCATCGCGCACCTCGTCGAGCGCGCGGGCGGATCGATTGCCGGCGCGCCGGATCGGTCGGTGCTCGAGTCTGCGCTCGCGAATCTCGACGAGCGCCGTACGATCTCCGAGCTGGAGGCGAGCGGCGAGTCGGCCTAAGCTCGGCGCCCATGTGTCTCTTCTGCAAGATCGTCAAACGCGAAATTCCCGCGAAAATCGTGCTCGAAAATGATCACGCGCTCGCCTTCGAAGACGTAAATCCGCAAGCGCCGAAGCACTTCTTGGTGATCCCGAAAAAGCACATCGAGGGAGTGCACGAAGCCAAGGGC